>JBAZVA010000005.1:8422-43940 GCA_041661165.1 Candidatus Woesearchaeota archaeon
TCTATTGTGTTTAACATATTTTTAGCGCCAACTTCGTGACCAGTCCATGGTAATTTTCCACTTTTTTTTGCATATCTTCTATTACCGTCCATGATAATTCCGATATGTTTTGGAGCTTTTTTTATGTTTTCAACCATTATAACCATAAATTGGAAGCAGTTTATAAATCTTATTTTTACTCACTTCGACTTGAATATTTTTACCAGCCTTCACATGTGGTGTAAATAATTGTGCTAACTAGAAACTTCTATTGGAACTGCGACTATAATTCTGCATACGAGTCTGCGTGCTGGTAAAAGATGTTAATTAACCTTTTTTAATCCTAATACTAGAAACTTCAATTCTGTGAATCTTTCGTGTATGAAACTCTTGTGTTGCTTTAAGTTCAAAATTGTAATTCGTAATTATAATCATATCATATCCTTTTGAATCACACCAATCCTTCAAATAATCAAGTGTAACTGTTTTATGAAAACTATAGACGTACGGAGCACATTTTGTTGCAAATCCTAAAAATTCTCTATCTGCGTGTTTTGCCTTTGTTCCAAACGGTGGATTACATACAACTACTTCAGCTTGAATAGGTGTCATATTTTGGACATCTCCCTTGATAATTTCGTATGAATACTTTATTCCTTCTTGTTTTTCTACAGTTCGTATATTTTCTAAAAGAACACTAATTGCTTCTTCATCCGTATCAACAAAAAAGACCTTCTTAGCGCCAAGTATTAGTGCTCCTATCCCAAGAATTCCTGTGCCACAACCTAAATCACAAATGGTTTTTCCTGCAATATTTCTGTCAGAAAAATCAACTTGCCAAAGTAAATCTGCTGCAATTTCAGAAGGTGTCCCGTATTGTTCTAAATGTAGAGAGTGAGTTGTAAATAGCTTTAACTTCGAAAGTATAATTGCGAGCTGTGATTTTGATACCATTTTTCACTCTTTTTCTACTTCTTTATATTTTTTGATAAAATAAGATGCCAGATTCTGCAAATCCTTTTTACTTGCCATAAGTTTTAATTCGTAGTTAGAAAGTATAAACAAAATTCTGTTTATTTTTTGGGCAATTTTACGTTTTCTTGTATTGTCAGGAAAAAATCTTTGATTTGTTATCAAAATCTCTTCTATTTTAATTTTTTGTTCTGATAACCTAGTATCTGCGTAAAGAGAATTCATTTCTTCTAATACGGGAAGTATTTCAGAAAGTAAATCTGTTTTTTCTTTTAATCCGGGAACTATTGCTGTGATGTCCTTTAATGATACGAATTCATTATCACTTGGAGAAAAAAAACCAATAAAAGAACTAAAAAGATTAGTATTTTTCTTTGGTGCCATGGTTGCTGTACTCATATGATATGCCTCTTTATTCTTAAGAATGTTTAAATGGAATTCATATTATAAAGTTTATTGACTTTTTCTTTGTTTGCAAGTGCATAAAGCTTTACATTGGATGGGCCGTTAAACTCTTCCAAATCGATTCCTTTTCGCTTTAAATCGTTAATATACACTTTGATAGTTCCTGCTTTTTTATTAAGTCTTGAGCCTATTGCTTCGTATGAAAGCGGAGAGTCTGCGCCAAAAAGTACATTCATAACTAGCTTTTCGGAATACGAAAGCTCTTGATTTGGTACTGATGTCTCAGTTTTTGGAACTTTCTCTATTATTTCCTCACTTTTTTTAACATTTTGGACTACTTCTTGTGGTTTTTGGGCTTCTTTTAGCCTTTCAACTATGTTATTTTCAATATGTCTTGTATCAATTGCTATTTCTTTTGAGTTTACTATGTGGTGAACTTCATCTCTTGAGATGTTCTTTTGCTCAATTTCTTGCATTCTACGCCTTAGAAGTTCGTTTTCTTTAGAAAGATCCTGTACGAACTTGTGCATGTGGTGCAGATAATTTACCATTTCGTTATGTTTTTGATGGATTTCTCTGTCTGTAACGTGTAAATGATTGATCCATTTAGAAACTAGATGCATTTGTGCATCATATTTTTCATACTCTCTCTCTTTATTGAAGAAAAACCCCATATATTATATAAAAGACAATAGAATTTATATTCATTTCGTTTTTTACCTCTCAATTTTTGGGTTTTTTGGTCCTTTTTCTCTCATTTTTTGAGATTTTTTGCCTTTTTTCGGGCATTTTTTCATTATTTTTTATATATTTTGGTTCTTTTCTATTATTTTCTATTATTTGTTTTTTAGTAGTTCTTTTGCCTGTTTTTGGTCCTTATTTTACACCTCTCACTTTTTGGTCATTTTCTATTGTTTTTTTAATATTTTTCTTTGTTTTTTCTATTTTGTATGTTTTTTCTTTGTTTTTTGGTGTTATTTTTTCTTTCTATTTTTTTAATAAGGGTTCCTTAAATTTTCGCTATTTTTTCTTAAATTTTGTTTATTTTTTATCGAAATTAACGTAATTTCTCGTAATTACGTAAAATTCTTTACGTTTATGGTCGTAATTACGCGTAAACGACCCGTAATTACGGTGTTTGAAGGCTTGTATTGGTCGTTTTTTAATATTTTGTTTTTTATAAGTTTAACGGGTAGTAACGCTCGTAATTACGCGTAAAGACACGTAAAAGCACGTAAAGTACTCGTAATTACGCGTAATTATGGTATTTGAGGAGTTCTATGTGTGTTATTTTTTTATGCGTAAAAAGGCGTAATATCTTAAAATATTTAATCAAATTTTTAACAATTTTTTAGTGACTTGTTAAAAAAACTAAAATAAAAAAAGGATAAAACTTTAGAAAAATTTTGCCCGTATTTTTTATAAAATTTTAAAAAAAGTTAGGTCAAATTTCAAAAAAGACCAGGTTTTGGCAAAATTTGAAGAAAAACAAGGGAAAAGTGAAAGGGAATTAGGTGGATTCATAGAATGTGTAAAAATAGGGGTTTGAAGGGCTATAACTAGTGGCAATATAAAACTAGTCAATATGTAGTAGGATACTGTTTTTGGTCATTTTTTGAGACATTGCCTAATTTGTGAGACATAAGTAAATCTCCATTAGATAAGAATGTGGCAGAAAAATAGCAAATTTAAGGCAAGGAATATCAAAAAGCATCCAAATTGACCTAAAATCGTTTAATTTTAACCAATTTTTTCAAAAAAGTGAGAGGTCAAATCAAAAGAAAGCCAAAAAAAGCTTAAAATTTTATGGATTTAGAGCCTCTTCTTTAGGAATTTTAAGGGTTTCAGGCTCTTTTTCCTCATATAACTCTCGATTTTGGGCAAATCTGAGCTTCTCCTTCTTAATTTCGTTTTGCAGATTTTTAATTATGTCCATCGAAGTGCTAAGTTGCTCATTGATTAGTTCTATGGCTCTTGAAAACGACGTTTCTAAGTTGTTTCCGGACAATTCGTATCCTATAATTAGCTTATTTTGACTGATAAAACTCGTTTTTTTCAAAATATTGAGGGATAAGAACCGATAAAGGTAATCATACATAGTTTGGCGGGATATATTTGAAAATGTTGCCATCTCTTCGACAGTCATAATTGCAGCATCTTGGTTCTTATCTTTGTATGCCCTTTTCTTTCTTTCGTACAATTCCATGACAAGATTTTCAACATGAATTTTGGCTCCACTTTTTCTTGGAAGAAGTCCAAATCTGTCTAAAATACATCTCGTTAATTCGCGAGAATTTGCGTTGTCAAGGGGCTTTGATAATCCGAGTTGTATGTCCATATTTTATCACTTTTTTCCATCTTTCCCCTCGATTATAACTAGGAGATTTAAGCGTAATTACGCTATTTAAAGGTTGTTTTAACCTTTTCAGGAACGAAAAAAAAGTTTAGAATGTTCAATCAATGCGCAGACATTTTAAGAATTTTTAATGCTAAAATAGTTTAAGTTTTGATTGAATTTTTTAAGATAATTTATACTTCTGATTTCCATTTGAATCACAAATAGATTCTCCTTTTTTATCAATAACTGATACTCCATAAGATTGTGCTTCATACAATTCTTTTAATCCCATCATAATCATAATAGGTCTAAGATCTCCTGTTTTTCTATCTTCTATTATCATTTCAATCTGGTGATACTTTGCTTTACTATCCAAATCATCACGAGCCCTTAAAAATAATAATTTTGCCATTTGTAGTCACTTTTTAAAAAATTATATTTCTTTATAATTGTTATGTTTGTTTTCTGCTTGCTTAAACTCTTTAATCAAAACCCCTCAGTTTTTGGGATTTTTTGCTGTTTTTCATCAAAAATTATTTCATTCTTAAATCGCTTTTAAGTTTTTCAACATCATCATATCGTTTCATGTCTTTATCAAATACTGGTCCAACTTCTAAAAAAGATAAAATATCAGAAGGTTGTATTGATACTAAAACTGCACAAGGTTTGTTATGATTATTGCTTTGAAAAAGCAAATGTACGGATATCAAACTTTTATTTTCTAGTCCAACTATCATTAATCCAGTAAAATCTGCTTTTTTTCCATAAGCGACGAATGATCCACCTTGTTCTGTTGGCACTCCTATACTTGTGAAACTACCAAAACCATTTGTGTGCAAAATCAAGGGAATTTTTTTGTGATTATAACAAAAATCAGCATTATTTCGGCCATTAAACTTTATTCCATCATATTCTATTGTCATTTTTGATTACCTCATACAACGTATTTTGTGATACTTTAAATCCATTATTTGATATTTATATGTTTGTCGTTAAACTTGAAATTACTGAAGTTTTTTCACCAGCAAGCAGACTCGTATTCATATTTTAATTCTAGTTCCAAATGGAACTTCTAATTTACACAATTATTCGCATTATATGTAAAGGCTGGTTGAAAAACTTCGACTTGTCGTTCAAATCCCTTACACCTTCATCCAACCCCCAAAACTCATCATCTTTCCCCAAATTCCTACTCACTAACCCCCATTCTTCAATTTACCTAACTAAACTATTCTGTCGGGCAAAAGATTGACTGGTATAGTATTTTCAACCTACGTAGGGATAATCGGCGAATCATCTAGTTTTCCAATAATTCCGAATTAACCCAAAATCCTTTACAGAAAAATCAACTAAAACATTTAAGCAATAATAAAAAAATAATATTTCTTATATTCAAAAATTTCTTTCCAAACTCAAATTTCAAGTAGATTTTCATCAAACAAAGTAACAAAAATAACACTAAAAGAAAGCGCCAATTTTGCTTATAAGTATAAATAATCAATGCTAAAAACCTTTAATCGCAAAGTTCTATTCAGAAAGTCTAACAGTCTTGATTCAATAGTGTGTAAATAATAGTACAAAATATCTTTGACAATTGGAAGAGCAATTATAATTACTGAATACTCTTTCCTCGTAAGAGGTAGCCAAGTGCAACGCAGCTATGTTTGCCGCCAGACTTTTCGGACAGAACTTTGCAAAAGGTAATCTTTATATTTAGGAATCATTATTGTTAAATGATAACATGAAAAAAAGTTTAGAACTTTTAACTTTACTTGGCGGATTAATTCTAACTGGTTGTGGTTTAGTAGAAACAAAAGAAAAAGTTTTTGATAAAAAGTGTGTTAAGAATATTGTTTTCGAAAATGCAGTACCGGCTAATCTTTCTGGATATATTAATGATAAAAAAGGAATTGATTTTGTTGCAGATACTGTATATGCACTTCATGATGGGTTAATTACTGGTTTGTCAATAGTTGGAAATAAATCAGAAGATAAATGGTATTCTTTATTTGTAAATGATAGAAAGACAGGATATTCTTCAATATATTCCTTTGTAAAACCTTTAAATTCAACATCTGAAAACTCTGTTGGAAGAAAGGTAAAAGAAGGAGAGCCAATCGCAGTAGTTTCTGATATTCCAAATAGACCTTTTCAAACTGTTCATGTTTCCGTTTACATTGGTAATAATGAAGTAAAATTAGATGAATGTCTAAAAAATTAGGTTGTTTTATGAAAAAATTTCTTCTATTTCCTTTGATCGTACTTCTAAATTGTGCTTCAGTTATCCAAACTAAAGGATTGCAAGATATAGTTGTCAATAATGCTCCTTTGTCTAATTTGCAATTGAAATCTGTCAAAAAAAATCATACACAAGAATTAGATTATTCATTAAGAAAACTAAATAATTGTACTTATATTGTTTCTGAAAGAAATGGCACAATTTTTGAAAATATATACACTAAATTAGATACAATTCCTGGAATAAGTCTGAAATTTTCAACCTATGGACGAATTTATGCAATTTCTTTTGAAAATGGTGAAATCGGAATTTTCTATGGTAATAATACTGGAACTTTCGAAAAAGGAAAAGAAGTGAAGAAAGGAGATTTAATCGGAGTGCTTAATTCAAATGAGAATTTATATTTAGAAAAACCTAAAGATCAAGATACTTTGTTGTGTTATAAAATTCTAAATTAGATGTTTAATAGTGAATTAGTAAGCGATATTTTTATTGTATTAATTTTTTTGTATTAATTTTTATGGTATTATGGAGTGTCCGTTGTCGCCGGAATTTACAATTATTAACGCCACATATTTTCTTTATTCACCGTTAGTGAGAATATGCAAAAATATTTTGCAACCGCTAGAGAGCCGGCACACACGGACACTCTTAAAATATAAATTAGTAATCCCATTTACTACAATAAGTTGTTTAACCATTCAATTTCTGCTTTCTGATGCAATATTTGATGTTCGAATATCTTCTTAGAAACAGAATTTTGCTCTTTCTCATTCATATCTTGAATTGTTTTTAGCACTCTTTCGCTTATATATAATTTGTCAGAAATAATTTTTCGAAATTCTTTCTCGGGTAATGTATCCTTAAAATGTATTGCAATATCAATCGGATATCTTCCGGCATACGTCTTTAGAATTGCTTTTCTAAGCAGTTTTTCAAACTCTTCACGACCTTTTTTTGTTATACTATATATTATTTTATCAGGTTCTTCTTTTCCTTTTATTGTTTCTTTAATTTCTATTTCGCCAGATTTTGAAAGGGCTTTCATTGCAAAATATATTGAACCAACTTTTACATCACAGAAATTCGTCATATCTGTATTTATTGTTTTTATAATTTCATAACCGTGCATATTTTTCTTTGACAAAAGTCCAAGTATTGCTAGTTTTGGTATCATATTAAATATTAAAATTTCGTTCCTTAAATACGTTTGGCTATTTAATATTGAATATAGTTATTCGGGATTTGTTATAACAATACCTCGAGAGTAAAAATTTTAATCAAAAATTATAATGTTTAATCACAAAATTTGTTACTTTGAGTAGGTAGTGAAAAATAGAAAGATATATAAAGAAAGAGTTTAACTACTAATTAGTTATGATTAGTTATGTTTGATGCGTGTGGTTAGTTGGAAATACAATGGTAAATTATGAACAAGAATTCGGACTTTTGAAATTTGATCCTTACACAGTATTAGAATCAAATCCAAAATCAAGTCCGGGGGATATTAAAGATAAACGTAATAAGTTAGTAAAAGAGACTCATCAAGATAAACTTTATTCTGAATTCCAAAAAATAGAAGAAGCAGTTCAGAAAGATCCACTGAATCCAGAGTTGCAATTGAATTATCTTAAAGCAAAATCAGAATATGATATTGCACTAGAAAAAACAAAAGCTATCAATTATTCTTTTGACATATTAAGTAGCGATGAAAAGAGAAGAGCATATGATGAATATGCAAAAAAACAAGGTACGATAGATGTTACTTATAAAAAATCAGATTTGTCAAATGTGCGAAGAGAACTTAGACCAGAAATTGAAAGAGTTATGAATTTCTTTGAAAGAGAGTTTGAAAAATTATCGCCCGCTCATCCGACTAAAGATTTTTTAAAAATGTATAGTGCTCTTCTTCATTATTATTCTCAAAATAATCCTACAATCTCAGACAATGTCGAAATAAATCAGTATTATTTTGAAAATATTTTTTCAAGAAATGTGCAAAGAATTTCATCTAACCTAGAAAGAATTATTTCTTCAAATGATCCAAAAAATACTTTATCTTCTTTTGAAAAATTAAGAACAGAAGTGTTGGAATATATAACAAAAAGTATAGAAAAAGTAAGATATAGAGACGAAAATGGAGAAATAAAAGAAAAGGAAGTAGTACGAGGAGTTTCTCCATATGCGGACAATGTTGTTATCTCAAATGATGATGAACATCAACCAGGACTAGTGTCTAAAGATACTAAATTTAAGAAAAAAATAAAAGTAGATTCTTTAGATTACATTAACTCAATTATTTCATCAGATGCAGCAAAAAGATTTGTGTTTGCAAAAGAATTAGATATTTTGTTCAATGGCTCAGAATCAAATATAAAAATAAGAGATTTAATGACAGGATATAGAATTTTTAATATTTATTCTCTTCAAGAGCTATTAAAGATTGATCCAGAAACTAATAAAGCAATATTGGCAAAGTATGCCAAAGAATTAGGGGATCCTGTATTAGAGGGGCTTTTTTTAGAAAATAATAATATTACAAGTGAAGATATAATACATACAAGAATAACTTCTATAGAATCTGATGTTTTAAGTTACAAATATAAAAAGAGTGTAGCGGTACCTCATGTTATTAAAAAATCTCAAGCGATTGCAGAACGAGAAAGATTTTTATCTAAAATTTATAATGAATATCAAGAACTTGATAATTTAAATGTAGAACAGGTTCTAGAATACTTAGAATCAAGAAATAAAGAATTATATAATAATTTAACTGCTTATGTAAAACAGGTTTCATTCTATGACGAAAGAGCAAATTTATCATTAGAAACTGACCCTGTCAATAGAGAAAAATTAAAAGAAAGTTGTAAACAGCTTCAAAAAGAAATAAAATATAAATATTCACATTATCTTGAAAAAGATATTGTTAAGAAAAAGAAGAAACCTTTAATAAAAAATAAAGAAATATCTGATATGGTTGCAGATGCAGTTATTGCAGGAAGTGTTGGAACAGTAACTACGCTTTTTGGAAATGTTAATTATGGTTTGATTGCAGCATCATCAACATATTTCGCACTTAAATCACCTTTTTTAAAATCAAAAGCTAAGGCTTTGAAAGACAAAATTATAAATAAAATACCTGATATAAAATATTCTGTTTTGGAATACTTTAGTGAATTAAAAGAAATTTATCTTTCAAAACAGTTTTTGGCATATTCATTGCCTGTTTTAGGTATTGCATATCTTGGGGAACATTATCCTGTGTTTGGTAATGCATTATTTAATCTTCCGATAATGATGGCAAAAACATTGTCAAATATAGCAGGTAATATTGAAGTGATAAAACCTATAACAACTCTTATTCAATATATGGCCGATGGTCTTTCAAGTTTAAATGCAAGTGAAAATGCAGGATCTAGATTTTTGGCAAAATCTATTGTTTATTCAGTTTATTATCAAGCAGCAACTCAACTTGCACTTGGATTATCATTTGTTCCATTTATAGGGAAATTTTTAGCAATTCCTTTGTCAATATTCGGTTCAATTAAAGAAACTCTTAACGAAAGAGTTTATGGTCCTCACAAGATGGATATAAAAACTTTATATAAAGGAAGAAGAAATAAAAAACATTTTGAATCTATTAAGAAAAAAACAGATGCAGAAGGATTAACTGAGTTTATTGATGAAGAAAAATTAAAAAAAGGTAAGATATAATGGCTGATGAAATAAGTTTGGATGATTATTTTGGATACGACGAATCCGATATTAAAAAAACTGTTTTTAATTTTAAATCTAGAGTGGAGGCGGATGCTGCAAAAGAATACGATCCAAAGAAAGGAGAGTCTTTTGATCAAAATAAACACATTAGATTCAATCCTGGTTTTAATATATATGCGGCATATGCTAAGAAAAGAATAGATTATAATGGCTTTGTAAAAGAAGTCAAAGAAGAAACAACAATAAAAGGAATTTCTTCATTAGTTTCAAAAACTTTTAATATTAAATCTTTATCGAAAGATAAATTGGAAAATTTAAAGCATACTCATAAAGAAGATCCTCTTTATTATAAATGGCTAGCATACGGAATATCTGCAGGTATGATGCTAATGGGTTATCATGGTGTTACTGAAGGTTTATTTCCATTTGTTTTACCTTATGAAAAAATTCAGGAAATGTCTTCTTTTCTAAGACACGGCTCATTGATTTTAGAAATTGGTACGCTTGTTGGATTTGGATATGTTGCAGGAAGACTTGCACATGATCACAAGATTCACAATAGTATTAATAAGAAAGAATGATTTTTATTGATTTATTATTTCTATGTCGATTAAATTATTAACTTTATCAAATTGCGATTTTGCTTTTCCGGAAAAAATCAGTTGATTTAGTAAATATCTTTTTTCTTGTCTACGTTCATCACGGATTAATTCGTACAATGTTTTTATATTTTTTATCAATTCTATTTCTAATTCTTTTGATTTGAATGATTTTATCATAAGAATTTTATATAATGTTGCATTTATTTCTTTTACATTAGATTTACAATTTATTATTTCATCAACACTAATATTTTTTTCTTCTGCAAGAATGTTTCTTAATTCAAGTAATATTTCATCAACAATAGATACCGAATACGCTCTGATATCTTTGTTATTCATTTCGTGTAGTTTTGTTTTCGTATTAAATAATGCAGTCATAATATGTCTTATTCCCACGATTATTTCTTCCGGCATAATTATTTTTATTTGTTTTGGGGTGATTTTTTTCATATTATCCTTTTCTTCAGGAATAATTTCAGTAATTTTTTTTGTATCAATATCATCAGTTGATTCTTTTAATCTGGAAATTTCTGATTTTAATGTATTATTTTTATTTGTTACTAATTTTTGTATTCTTCCTAAATCTTTTTGAATTTTAATCTCTGTGTCTGCTATTCTTTCATGTATTTGTCTTAATATTTTTACATCTTCATTTTTGTGATTTTCAAACGCTGTAATCAATGTATTCATATCTGTTATTTTATGATCTGCATCATCAATAACTGATTCGACTTCATTATTTTCCGGACTTTTAGGAATTTTTATTTCTAAATCTTTTAATGCTTCTCTTCTTTTTTTATTTTTTTCAAGTTTTTCATGTATTATGCTAACTGCATTCGATTTTATTTCTGTCAATTCGTGAAGCCATTCTTCTATCTGATGATCAAGTTCTCTTGCTTTTTCTGCGACAAGCGCTTCATCTACTGCTGATTTTGATTCTCCGTTTATTGTTGCTTCTTCAGTCATTTTCTCACAGCTCAATTGCTTGGCGCATATTTTGCTTTTGCTGATTCTCTTTTCAAATCATAAATTCTTTTTTCTAAACTTTCTGCTTTTTGAAGTATTGCACTTACTTCTTCATTGCTTCCAGTCATTCCTTTGCTCTCGTTTCTTAATTTTAATAACTCTGTTTCCAAATCAGGCATCTGACCTGCAACCCTTTCAATTGCAGCAGCTCTTGCCGCACCTTTGTTTAAAAAAGGAATTTTTAGTTGCACATCGGGAAATAATTTTCCAAGACCATAAACAATACAAAATATACCGAGTGCACCAACTAATATTTTTATTATTGGTATTGACCACATATTAACAGAAAGTAATTTTGCTACTGGTGGAAATTTTGCCAAGAAATAACCAAGTGCAGTTCCCAAAAGTAAAATTCCGATGATTACAAAAATAAGTCCTCTTCCTGTTGTACTACTAAGAACACCTAATTTTTCTAAAAAATATTTTAAAATATATATAATTGAACCAAGAATTAAACAAGTGCTTACTAAATCAAAAAGCCAAAGCAAATTTTCTGTACTTATGAAAACACACGATATAAATGATACAATCATGACAGTTACTCTTGATGCTGCAGTGTTACCCATTTTTGTTCTTACCATAGGTAAGAAAGTAATTGAAACAAGTAAAAGCATAAGTAATATTCTAAAAACCCAATGATATTGCGCTCTAACTCCTGTTTCAGAATAATCAAAAAATATTTGTGACATTACATTACTTAAATCTTTAAGACTACCGGTATTTTCTCCAATTCCTGTGCTTCCTCCACGATCACTTGAAGAACCATCAGGTCTTATTGTAACAGACTTTACAATTTCTTGTGAAAAAATAATGTTAGAAAATAATAAAACGAATAACAATAATAGAAACAAAGATACTTTGCCTTTTGTATTTTCTGTTTGTACTCTCTTGTAAACCATCACACACCCTATTTGCTACTTTGTTCGTATACTTAAATTCAGTTATATGCCATTTCTACTTATATATTATTAGACTCATATACTGTTAGTTGATATTTACTTATATATTTATATTTCTTTATATATCTATATACTCTTCTACTATTTATAAATATTTTTTATATGTTCTTTTTCGGGTTTTGGTACTATTTAAAATTTATTTTAAAGAAACAGATTAAAAAGATAGAAAGATTTATAAATGTAGAATAGCTACTCATAAGTAATGAAAAAAACATTATTAACACTGGCATTACTTGGAAAGCTGGCTTTTTCTAGTCCTTATTTTGAATATAATCAAGATGTAACTTCTTTTGCAAACAAGAAAGGAATTCCTGTAAATTTGTCTTTGCCTAAATCGCAGGTTATGAAAAAGCTAGACACTAAAAAAGACAATGTTTTTGATAAAAATGATGCGAATTATGAACATATAAAGAAACTTTCAGAGAATTTACCGCATCCTTTTCAGTCGTTTGTATTTTTATCAAGCTTATACTCATTAGGATATTCTTTGGAAGATGTATCAACTTACGCCAATGAGATGCAAAAAGACAATTTATTTAATGCGTCAAAAAAAATTTTTAATGCGAATAATAAATTTAAAGGAGCAAAAGAATTTGTAACTTTATTTAATATTGCAGAAATTGTTACAACTAATTCTATAAATCCTTTTGGTTTCTCGATAATACCAAGAGAATCTGATTATGTCGAAAATGATGATCAAGATTATTTTGATAATTATGGAACATTGAATTCAGTATTAAGAGGAGCTCAGAAGAAAACAAATGAAAAAAATATTCAAAGAGTTTTTTCTGGTTTAGAATATATTACTTTAAGTTCTTTCGACGCGAGTGAAGAATTTGTAAAAACAATAATTGGTAATTATAATGTAGGATATAAAGATTCTAAAGAAAAAGTTGTTAATCCTGTTAAAAAATCAGATTCAACTGCAAAACTTGATGAAGAAGAAATGCTTATGTATGCAACTGATGTTTATGATAAAATTTTAAAATCATTGTCTTCGATAGATTTTTCATTTCTCTCTATATCAGATAAACCATTTAAAAATTATAGTAATTTAAGACTTACTGGAAATTTTTATGAAACTCCTCATTTAAGACCAAATGAGTGGGGGGCGATGACTTATAGACGTCATCTGGGTACTGATTATGTTTCTCCACCTACTTCATTTGCCCCGGGAAAAGTTATTTATAAAGGGTACAAAGGAAAAGCGGGTAATACTGTTATTGTTGATCATGGTATGTTTAAGGGACACCATTATATTACTTCTTACTCTCATTTAGACGATGTTTATGTAAATGAAGGCGAGTTTGTAACTGGGGGAAAACTACTTGGAAAAATGGGTTCTTCAGGTGGTTTTTATGATCCTCATGTTCATTCGAATGTTTTACGAGATGGAAAACCTGTTCCTTTGATGCAATATTTAGAAAAATAAATCTTGTCTATCTGTCTATTTTAGTAATTATGACTTAGAATAGTAAATATTTGCTGTTCGCAGGAGAGCGGGCACGCACGGATACTTTGCATTGTGCATAGGATTTATCATGCCTACTAAATTAACAAGTTATTCATTAAACTAACGAGTTATTCATTGGTGAGTGGTAAAAAACGAAACATTTATAAATAAGATATTATACTACTAATTAGTAATAAAGATGATAATATGAGTAACACTATAAGAACACTGGTTGCAGCAGGATTAATGTCAGTTTTAGGTACTTATGCATTCTCAGAAAATTCGTTTCATAACAATTCAAACTCTCATAGAAAAGAAAGAAAAGAGTTCTCGTATGCTGAAGTAACTCCTAAATTACAAGAAATAGTTGACGAAATTATAACTAATGGAACTACAAAATATTCTTCTAATTTTGAAATTTCTGACAATTTATTTGAAAATATTGCAGATACAAATGGTTCTATTGCTTCAGGAAATCCAGTTTACGATGCTATAACATCAAATGTTGAAAAATTAAAAACAAGAAAATTTTTTAATACACAAAAAGGAGAAATGGATATTATATACAGACTATATCTTTCTGTTGCAATGGATACTTTAATTGAATCAGGATTGATAAAAAATAATAATGATAATTTATCTATTCCAAAAAGAGTAAATGAAAGAGTAATTGATAGTCTTTATGTTGTTATTGATAAAATGAATTCTTCTCCAAATACTATTGATAAGAATTTGTTAGTTGGTAGAGCATTAAATGAATTTACAAATTGTCTTTTGAATTATTGGACAAATAAAGTTTTAAATTATTACGATATTACTGATGCGGTTCAATCATATATCGGTGGAACTCCAAATTATATTAATATATTAAGAAATAATCTAAAAAGAAACGCAGTTGCACCCGAAGGAAGTGAAACAGATTTACAATATAAATCAGGATATACTGCAAAAGAACTTGAAAGATTAGACAGATTTATGAGAATTTTAAATTATACTCAAAATATTCCCATTGATTTTCCAGCTCCAGAACAAAATGAAAAGAGATATCAAGTTGGAAAAATGTTAAATGCGACACTTAGACAGGCAAGTCAAACTACAGAAAGAGTAGGTGAAAATGTACAAAAGCGATTGTCTGATTTCACAAAATAATAAAAAAATAGGTCTAAGTTAAAAAATATCTAGAAACTGTTTTAAAATAATAAATAAAATATAAAAAATAACAAATAAAAAATAAAAAACAACAAATAAAAGATAAAAACAACAAATAAAAAATAAAATAAAAAAATGAAAAATAAGAATAAAACTAAAATTGTTGGTGATAAATATGGACCCAAAAGATATGCTTGATGATGATTTGACTGATAATAAAGATAATAATAACTCCAAAAGTGGTGCAAATTCTGGTGCCGCAGAAGATCCTGGTGCTAACAAAAATAATAATTCAAGTGGTTCGGGTTCTGCTCCAAAAGTAGAAACTGTTCCAGTTCCACCTAAAACAGATTTACCAAAAAAAGAAAACAAAACTTCAGATAAAATCAGAGGCGGTGTTTCTAATATTTATGAGCATATAAGATCTTATTTTAGTAGAGGCTCAACTTTGGATAAAGTTAAAAGAGTTGGAAAAATAGTTGCTATTTCTGGAGGGATAACTTTAGGAGGAGTTTTTGGCTATAAGTTATATCAATATAGTAATGCTTCTGATTCGAAAAAACAAGGAATTGTTCAAGAAAAAGAAACTTCAAAAAAATCAAAAAAAGATAATACTAATAAATCTGCAAATGAAATAAAAAAAGGTTCTTCTAAAATAAAAGAAGATGCCTATGTTTTTAATGAGAAATCAGATTCAACAATTTATTTTAAGAATTTAAATGGTATTTCTAAAACAGACGTATTAACTGAATTTGATTTGATGTTATATAATGCTTTTTTATATTCTGTAAAGAGACATCCATCGAAACAGATTGAAAATGAAATTTCAAAAAATCTAAAAAATAAGTTTAATTCAAGATTAAATGATTTAAGAACATCTTTTTCAATAAAATCTGATCCGGGAAAGAAAAATCCCGCAACTTATCTTGTAGAAGGACGAGAAGTACAAAATGTAGAACATAATACTAATTTGGCAAACCTTTTATTTGGAGACGATGATTCCTTATTAATAACAAGATATGGCGAAATACTTGAAAATACTAATTTTGATTCTTCTTCGTATAGTAAAGAATGTGTAAGAGAGAGAATGATTTCGTACATTGCAAGAAATGTATTCGATACTACTTCAAATGGTGTGAATTATTCAAATATGAAAAAAACACTTCAACAATTACAACAAGAATATAGGACTGAAAAAGATACAACTAATGATAATTTTTTAAAAATTTGTAATTTACTTGAAAATGAATATAAAGATGATTTAAATAGCAATAAAAAAGCTTTGTTTTTAGAAGATATGTTTGCGAAAGAAGAAATCGTACAACAAGCTACTACTAATGATAAAAATAATGACGTCATCTTATATTTATTAGGTATTGCTGCTTTAGCCGGGGCTGGTATTGGTTATGGGGTTTATAAAAATAATAAAAAGAAAGACGGAAAAAATAATAATAAAAAAGAAAAGGCCGATAAAGATAGTAAACCAAAAAATGGTTCAAAAGGAATCACTGCTGTAGCACCAATGCTTTTATTATCAACTGCACTAGGAATGAGTTATTTAACATCTTGTTCTTCTTCAAAAAGTGAAAACGAAGTAAACGGATATAAAGAATTATCTTCAGAAGCTATTGAACTTAAAAAATGTTCTTTTATTGAAGCACAAAACATGGATTTTATTGATGCTTTGTATTCTGGAAGAATGGATATTCCACAGGAAGTAACTTTGTACTTAAAAAATAAATTCGAGGAATATAAACTTCAGAAAGTCGCATTAAAAGATGGAACAGAAATGACAAAATATGATGCTTTGATGTATTTTTTAAAAGAAAGAAATAATAGAAATTTATTCGATGCTACTTTTTCTACTAAAGGATATGACAAAAGTATATCAAATCTTGAGAGTTTACTAGATGATCTTGTAAGTGATTATAGTAACATAGATGTAGTTGAATCTCATATGAGAGAATTAATGGCCATAGGTCATGAAATAGGAAATTATAAATTATTGGATATATTAATTGAACAAAGTTCAACATTAAATGCAGGTATTGCTTGTAAAGATAAATATGATCAAATTAGACAAAAAGAATTAGCAAAATCATATAAAACTTTTTCAGACGATCAATCTTCATATCAGGAAATAATGCACACATATGTATCTGAAGATAGTTTAGTAGGTGCACGAGATGTATCAAGAAGAAAAGTATACGATTTTGAACAGACATTGTCAAAAATGAAAGATAAAGTTAAATCTCCTCAATTGGCTTCAGAATGTCTTTTTATAATAAAAGAAATAAAATCATTCTATGATAATAAAGTAATGTCATACCCGGAACAATTAAACGAAGTATATCAAAAAATGCTTCAGATAAAAGAAGGTAGAAAACCTGCAGGAGGACCTGCAGCTCCATCATTGGTTATTTAGGTGTAATACATGAAAAAAGCATTAACTTATTTTTTGACGGCGGCAATTACTATTGGATCTTTATTTTCAACAGCTGATGCAGTTCAAAGAAGAGGTCATGGCGGCGGAGGTTCATCTGCAAAATCAATAGAGTCAAGAACTTCTACACCTGATATTTTGAATAATTTTACTCTTAAAAGTACGGATTATCCTAAAGTAGAAATAAAAGGAAATGCTAAAGCAGTAGATGTAATTCAAGATTCAAGAGATTATTTTTTTCCATCTACAAACATGGATGGGACAGTACTTGCATTTTCTTATTATAGAGATAATATGCAAAAGGCAGGTGTTGCAAAAGTTCCTTCACTTGATAAGATTCTTGATATTTCTGATTTAGACACTGTAAACTATTTTTCAGATGATTCAAATAAGGCGATATGGAATACTCCTAATTCAAAAGGTGTAAAACGGGATACAACAACAATGCCCGATACTGCGAAATCAAATATCGTAAAATCAAAAGGTGTTAAACCTGATACAACGAAAGTAACTATTGAAAAACCAACTCTATTGACATTAAATGATGCAAAACTTATCACTGGTGACTATATTGGATATGTAACTCCGTTGTATGTGAATACGACTGAAAGATCTCCATTAAATCAAGATGAAGTTATAAGACCTATTTTGACAGGAAATTCTTTATTCTCAATAATTTTAGATAGAAATGATAATAATATTTTTTACATTCAAAGAATAAAAGTAGATTTAGTATCAGGTATGTTACTTGGTATGGCTAAGATGAAAGACAAAAGCTATGATGTCGTTGAAATTGCTGCATCTGGAGTAGATGATGGAAATATTAAAGCAGTGGCTATATATAAAAAAGATAAAACAAGTCATACGAAAAAAGATGTTTTATTTATGAAAAGTCAACCGCCAATAACTTTAGAATTAGATTTATCAGAAGTATTAAAAGGAAAAACTCCGGGAATTGATACTGCTCAAAAATTTAGTCCTTTTGTCTCACATTCAGGAGATTATTTAGGATTTATGATGCACGGAGATTATTATATATTTACAGAAGATGCTTTTTTAAATTGTAAAAATGCAATAGGTCATAAACCAACATACGTAAGACTTACTAATATTACTAATGATAGACATCCTCACGCATCGTTAACATCTTCACTTGATGATTCGTTATATGCGTATACTCAAAAAGAAGATAACAATAAATGGTCTGTTTGGGTTGTTGATACAAAAAATAAAACGAGAAAACAAGTAACTAATCCTAATGTCGAATCTGTAGAAAAATGTGTATTGGATTTAAATAAAAAATATTTGTATTATTTGTCAACAAAAAATAAAGATACAAAAAGAAAAGAAAAATATGATTGTGTAGTTAGAGATTTAAATTCAGACACTTCATATACAATTCCAACTGAAAATTCTTTTGTCGATATTTCTGTT
The DNA here is from genome assembly GCA_041661165.1 of Candidatus Woesearchaeota archaeon. Taxonomy (GTDB): domain Archaea; phylum Nanobdellota; class Nanobdellia; order Woesearchaeales; family JBAZVA01; genus JBAZVA01. The sequence continues at coordinate 27,139 of JBAZVA010000005.1, forward strand.
TCAGGAGACGGCAAATCTGTTTTTTTAACAGAAAGCTATGATGTTGCTTTACAAAGAAAAACTGATTCGAGAACAAGGATTGTGAGATTAAATGTTCCTAAAATGTTTTTATATGAACAATATGTGCAAAACAAAGTGCATGAAAAACAAATGTATGAACTAAGACAATTACAATTGCAAAGAGAAGCGGATTCATTAAAGCAATATGAACAGAAAAATAAACATTGTCCTCTTATGTTTTGGAAATAATAAGTCGGAAGTGACTCTAATGACTGATAGCTTATTTGATCTCGTTTGGCATCCTGACCAGATTGTAAGTGATGCACACGTTTTATCTGATATAATTAATCATTCTGCAATTGCGACTCGTATAGTTATTTTAGATTCAGAAGTAGAAATGTTAAAATTATATAAAAAAATAACTGGAGAAGATAGAAAAATTTCTGCTTTTTTTGATCCGGGTAACAATACTTCTTATCTTTTTAAAGGTTCAAGATTTAATATTTTACAAAAAGTTATTCACGAAAATGCTCATTCAGAATACAATAGAAGATTTGGTTTGAATACAAAACAGTTAATGACTCTTTCAGAAAAAGATGCTTATGTTGACCAAAAAGAATCATACGATTTGATGCTTGCAAAACATCCTTTTTTTAAAAAATATTCTGCAGAAGCATCTCTTTTATTAAATAAAAGAATAGTTTCAGGAAATTTTTATGATGATGTAATAAAAAATACACAAGATCAAGAAAATATAAGAATATTAAACGAATTACGTAGAGAAGGTTCTATTTAATTAATTGGTGAGACGATGATTTTAATATCTAAAATATTAGAAAAAATATATTCGAACGATTTATTTTCAACTCACCCCATAAATAATAATTTAAATAATTCTAGTTTAACTGATATTATATGCTCTTATTCTCAAGTAGAAGAAGAAGCTCAATTTATTTCTAATTGTGTTACTGGGAGAGATTTAGAAATAAAAAGAATTTTTGTTGTGTCTCAACAAGAGTTTGCGAATTATGTTCGTCGGTTTGGACTTACTGGTTATGAAACAGGTGTTTATGATCGAAAAGAAAAACTTTCATTGATAAGAGGGGATAATTCAAATAGGCTTACTTGTTTAATGCATATTGGTCATGAAAATGCTCATGCGAGATATTGTCTTCCTGATCATGAAGAAGAAATAGTAGCATATTCCGATCAGCTTAAATGGTATGATGTATTACTTGGGAAAACAGAAACTGAATTTAAAAAGTATATATTTGATGCGATTAAACAAATAGAAATGGGTTATATGACTGGAGATTTTTTTATGGATGTACTGCCATTAACATTAGATTTACGTCATAAAAACGCACTTTTATCACTAAAAGAATTAAAAACAAAAGAAAAAATTAAAATTTAGGGCCACTTTTTATAATTTTGTGATTTTAAATTTCCTAGTGCTGTTAGCAAGTTTTGAACTTCTGTACTTGTAGAATATCCTGGTTTAGATGTTAAAAAACCTTCCATGTCCTGTACATATTTTTCAATTTTAACAGTTTTGCTTCCATCTAAGAATTCTATTGTGAATAAAGATGGAGATTTATGTGTGGCTGCTGTGAATTTTTTGTTAAATGTGGCAAGCGTCTCATACACTTCTGCAAAATAAGTATCCGTCCATAATTCAACAATATTCTTTTTGCTCTTTAATTTTCCAAGTTGTTTTGATTGTGTATTGTATCCTTGTAAAATAGTATCAAAGTATTTTTCTATTGCTAATTTTTCTTCTCTTTGATATTCTTTAATTGTATTGTCGATCTTTTGCATTTCTTGTGATTCTTGCGATGATAATTTCATTCCTTCATCTGCAGTTTTTATTAATTTATCTACAAATTCAAATATTTTATTATGAGTTGAGACATCTGAAGTTACATTACTGATTAATTTTTTCAATTCATCAATATTAGCTTGTAACTCTCTTCTTTTCGCTTCTGATTTGTCTTTAAACTTGTTGTTATCGAATACTTTTAATTCATTGACTGCCTTGTTAAATCCTGCAGGAGTCTTTAGTTTAATAGTAGAAACAGTCGCTTTTGCACTGTTTGATTTGATGAAAATATTGTAGATTGTATTCTCATATTTAGGATCTACGCTTATTTGTGCATGTAAAAAATCTAATTGTATTGTTTTTACAAAATTGTTTGCATAACCTTCAAGTGCAACTTCAACATCTTTTATTACCTTTTCGTATTCAATAATTTTCGTATCTATTGCTTCTTCGTTTACTTTAATTAATTCTAATCCTTTAATCACATCAGCAACTGCTTTTGTTTTATCTGCATCAGTTACAGTTCCTGCTGCGTAATTTGATAAAAATACCGTTAATTTTTTTCTAATTGCTTCAAGAAGAGCTTTCATCTTCATTCCACTTTTTTCTATCTCTTTTAGCGCTATTGGTGCGCCTGTTACAGTTGCAAGTCTTGCACGTTCAACAGCATTATTCCCAATAATTGGCATTTTATCCATAATTGCATTGGTTGCCCTTTCTTCTAAGTCATGTACTTTTCCTTTACCTAAGGGACCTCCATTGGTAAGAACTGTGAAAGTTCTTTTAACAGTAAGTCCTGCGAAAACGACCCACATAATTTTTAATACGTTTGGTAAAATTGAGGCCATTCCTATATTTATTTTTGCAGTATCTATTGCTCCATTTGCAAAACTAAAAAAACCGAATATTATTGGTGCAGAAAATATTACTATTACCCAATCGGAAAGTGAAAAACCACTGCCTTCCTCTGTTCCTTTAATTTTTGTAATTATTGCGTCTATAAATAATATTAAAAATAAAGTTGTTAATGCTACATAAACAAATAATCCTTTTGCGGTTGTAATGCCTTTAAACATTTCCATTGACAAAGTTGCAAATGTTAATCCTACTCCTCCAAGAAAAACAAAAAATTTTTCTCCTCCGCTTATTCCTTTTGACTCTTCTCCATTCTTTTTCATCATTTTATTTCTTAATTTAGTCCAACCAAAAGCAACAATACCACCAATAAGAAGCGCATACGAAATATCATAATTAAATAATTTGTCAATACCAAGACTATTTATCCAAGAGGCAATATCATCTCCTGCATTTGTAGTAGTTTGTGCAAATACTCCAACAATAGAAATAATAAACAAGATAGAAACCATAACTAATAATAAATTTTTATTTTTACTCATACCCAGCACCTCATGCTAATGATTTTCTAGTTTCAGTTATTTATAAAGTTTTCATTTTATACGGAGAATATAATTTTTATACGTTATACTCTTTCTACCGTCGTTAGCAGCAAGCAGAGTAAATTCATTATTTAAAAAATGCATATGTATGACGCTAATACATTATTTGGATAAAATTGTAAATGCAAACAAGGCTGCTTAAGACGGTAGAAAGGAGATAAATTTTAAGAGAGTTTTATATTGACTATTTTACATTAGTGTACTGATTTTTGAAAGAATCCTGTACTATTTTAGATTTTTCAAACAATTTTCAAACAAAAATTATTATTCAATTATAGTAACACATCTTTAAATACATTACAGTTTAGTAATTAAAATATGGTAATAAGTCAAGGCTTTATCGTAGGCCCAGCAATCGCAATGGGTATTATTCTAGGTATATATGAAGCTTTTTTAGTACACGGTGACGAGGGAAATATAAGAGGGTCCTGGGGTCATGCAATTCACACTATTCCAAGTACATTTATTTTTGTATTTCTTGCAATGAATGTTACTTTTGTATTACAATTCTTGCCACAAAATGTCGCATTTTTCAAAAGTGCTGCATTTCCTCACGTTCTTAGAGCATTAATTGGTATAATTGCAATGATTAAACTTCATGCAGTTTCGGCAATTGCGCCAAACGTTAAAGGAATGGCAGAAAAATGGTCACATTCATTTATTATCGCAGGACTTATCGTGGCATCTCCTTATTTATGGGAACTTTTTATTGCAAAAATGGTACCTGATAACATTATGAAGTTCTTAGTATTTGGCGGAAAGTAAATTTTTTTATAATTTTCTAAATTATTTTTAGAAATAATAAATTAAATGTTCTTTAAGATTATACTTTATAGAAAGTTTTGCCAGCCTTGATTGTATTGCTAATAATTGTACTAATTTAGATGCCTACTCTAAAGAGCAATATTAATTACTGCATACTGTTTTGCTTGCTGGCAAGACTTTTTACATAGTTTAAAATAAAAAAGTTTAAAGAATTATTTACTTAATTCTAATCGTCTCTAAATTTCTTGGCACAGCAGTCTCGCATCTTGCAGTTTTGTGAATTGTTGACGCTAAATCAAGTGCTCTTGAACTTTCTCCGTGATTAATAATAACTTTTTTAGGTTTTGGAGTGCAACGTGCAAGAAAATTTAGTAATTGATTTCTACCTGAATGTCCTGAAAGACCTTCAATAATATGAACATCCATATTTACTTTCATAATTTGTGGTCGTCCATTACTGTTTTCAAAAGAAATTTCTCTTTCTCCTTCAACAATTCTTTTACCTAGCGACCCAGGTCCTTGATAACACGAAAATATAATTGAATGTTTCTTATCTTCAGCAAGTTCTTGTAAATACTGAACAGATGCACCACCAACAAGCATACCACTAGTAGCAATAATAACACACGCACCTTCATGTTCTATAACTTCTTTTCTTTCTTTTTGTGAACCTACATGTTTAAAAATTGGATTTAAGAAAGGATTAACATCTTCGTGAAATATTTGTTTTCTTACAGTTGCATTCATATATTCTGGATACGCAGTATGAATTGCAGTAATGTCCCAAACCATACCATCTATATACACAGGAACTTTCGGAAGTGTTCCTTCTTTAACACATTTTTCAACTATTAACAAAACTTCTTGCGCTCTTCCAACACCTAGTACCGGACACAAAACTTTTCCTCCTCTTTCAAGTGTGGTTTTTAATATATCAAAAAATTGTTTGTCACATTCTTCTTTTGGTGGTAAAACATTATCTTTTCCACCATAAGTTGATTCAATACATAAAGTTTCAAGTCTTGGAAATCTTGTGATTGCAGGATCAAGTAAATCTGTTTTTCCAAATTTCATATCTGCAGAATAAAGCATATTGTGAAGTCCGTTTCCAACGTGTATATGTACCATCGAAGAACCTAAAATGTGTCCTGCATTGTAAAGTGTAATTCTAATATCTGGAGTAATATCTGTAACTTCTTCGTAATCTAATGTGATTGTTTGTTTTACCATCTCTTTAACATCAACTTGAGTAAATAGTGCATCTCTTCCTTGCATGTATCCGATTTTTACACAATCAAGTAATAGAAGACTCATAATATCTCGTGTTGGTGCTGTGCAATAAATTGGACCTTTGTATCCATATTTAATTAAGTACGGCAAAAATCCTGTGTGATCTAAATGTGCGTGTGAAATAATTACTGCGTCAAGTTCGTCAATTTTAAATTCAGGTGCTTCTAAAAAAGGATATGCGTTATGTTCATCTCCTGCAACATTAATTCCGCAATCAAGTAAAATTCTTGATTCGGGAGTTTGTAAAAATAAACAACTTCGTCCTACTTCTCGTCCGCTTCCTAAGTAAGTTAATCTAACCCATTCATTTTTCTTTTGTCTAATCCATCCGTTGTAAATACGTTCTCCAACTTTGTCTAAGAATTTTCGTCTGTAATCAGAATTTTGAAATAAAACACTTCTTATGTTTTCAATTAAGTTTGCTTTTATTGCTGCGTTTCTTATAATCTTTGGAACCCAGAATGTTTTTTCTTTAATCTCTCTTAAGCAATCTCCACTTTTTCCAATAGCGATACCTGGTTTATCAACTTCAAGTGTAACTTCACTACGCATCGGATCAAATAAAACTGCAGTAAGTCCTGCTTCTTTATCTATTAAATCTCTGATTATTTTTTCTGCTTTTTCCATATCCATCGCAATTGATGGATCTGGTCTAAGTTCTACTCTTTTTTTAATATCATTAACAACTGCTTTTATTGTTCCTTTATTATCAAGTGCATAATCTTTATCTTTTGTGTATAAAACAATATTTGCTCCCTCGAAACAGGAGTCAGAAATTAATTCTGGATTCGGAAGTAATCTTAATACTTCCTTTAGAATCTTTGCGACCATATTTTTCTTTTCCTCATCTATTAAAATTTTTCTTAAATTACTTCTCTAATAATTGATTTGAATATTTCATTCAAATTTTATCTGAACAGAATTTTTTATTTTATTTTCTATTAATCAAAATTCAAGTTTTGTGTTTAACTGTTTTGTTAAAACGTGCTCGTATCCTTTTTCTTTTGTGATTTTAATAATATCAATACCATTTCCTGATGCAGAATCTTTTTGTATTGCAGTGTTTACTGCTTCGAATGCTAATTTCATACCTTCTTCAACACTTAATCCTTCTTTGTATTTTGATTCAAGCACACCATAAGCAAATAAAGAACCGCTTCCGGTAGAATTAAAATTGTTATATTCAGTTAAAGAGCCATCAATTCCAACATCGTATAAATGAAATCCTGATTCATCATAACCGCCAACCATAAAACCTACAATTCCTTGTACCATTGAAGACTGTCTAATGTTGTGATATGATAAAGAAGACATAATTGAAGCAACTTCTTTTACTTTTGGTTCTCTTTGTTTTCTGATTTTTATAAGAGCACTTTCCGCTTTTGATACTTTTGTTAAAAGCTGTGCATCACTTACAAGTCCTGATTGAGTAGATGCAGTAAATTTTGTAATTTGAATTATTTTTACTTGTTTGGTATTTGCAATCATGTGTCCTGCAGTTGATCTCTTATCTGCGGCAAGCACAATTCCATCTTTACAAACAATACCTACAGTTGTAGTACCTGTTTTCAGTAAATTTTGATCCATAAAATCACTCATAAGAATTCAATCTAATTATTAGGGAGATTATTCCCTTTATAAACCTTTCTTTGTGTTTTTCGGGTTGTATGGGTTTTAAGTTTGTTTTTATATTCTCTTCGATATAAATCGGATTCAATTAAATAAGGATGAGGTGTTTGGAATATGTTACTACTTATAAGTGTCTATAAATGGAAAGGTTTAAATATTTGAATAAGTATACTTATTTTATGAAAGTTAGAATAGAACAGCTACAACCCTCCGAGAGAGTTCTGAGTGAAAGAAAATTAGCTAGAACTAGATGGTTATATGATTGTGGTTTATTCAAGCCTGAAATAATAATTACTCCTTTTGAAAAAAGATATGCTGTCGTTGATGGCAATCACACTGCTTACGCTGCATATGAAAGAGGGCTATTTCAGATAGAAGCCGAAGTAGAACAAAGGCAGATACAACACATCCCATCCATTGCAACTGCAGGAATAACTGGCATTTCAGATTTATCAGATAAAATTCTAACTCATAATGAATGGAGAAAAATCTTTCCCGAATGTAATAATTTTGAAGATGCGCTAAGCGATGATGTATTTTTTAGCAAGCATCCTGAATTAGAAAAGTATTGTTTTTACAGAAAAATAAAGACTTTTTAAAATAAATATTCGGACGATTTTCTACAATTTTTTTTAACAACTTAGAATTCTTACAAAATGATAACCTTGATCAGAACACAAACTAAAATCCCAATCACATAACCCAAACTATTCCAAAACAAACTTTTCTTTTTTGACTGCATTATTGCACCATAAACTAATCCATAAATTGTTGCGATAGAAACAGCAAATACAAACCATTTTGAAAACACGACAGAAACTCCTACAATTAAAAACATTAAATTGTATGCATAACTTGTTTTAAACAAAAGAAAACACATTAGTATCAGTAAAATCGCAATATAATAATTTAGTGCAAAACAAAGTGCAGAAAATAAAACAAATAATATGACATGAATGTTGATATAATTATTGTACTTTACTTCGTCATTAGTGTATTTTCCTAAAATAATTCCACAATATATTGCGACATAAGAAATAATTATACACAAAATGTTGTTTAGCACAAGTTCCATTTTAATTCCTTTTTTATTTTCGAGTGTGTCCCAAGTTGGTCTTGCCATCAAACAGACACGTTCGTGATTATTAATTGTTCATACTATGAAGCTAATGTGTTGAAATAAATTATTGCTACTCAATCAAGCATGGCAAAAGACCTTTGGGACACACTTATTTCATCATAATCTCTTAAGTTCTAATTTTCCTTTTCCTACTCTCATAATGTAATCATTTTCAGGAGTAAAACCCGATAATTTCATAGCAGATTCAGGAAGAAGAATCCTGTTTCCTCTAAAATCTAATTTAACAATAATATCTTGAGTTGGAGAATTATTTACCGGTGTATTTACATACGTTATTTCTTGTTCTAAAATTTTTTTCCCTGCTTCTTTATTTCCATCTAATTTTTCTTTTGTTTTCTCATACAAAAATTTCGCCATGACTCCTGCAACGTCAATACCTGATGCTTTTGTTATTCCTTGAAGTCCCGGAGAAACGTTTGCCTCAATTACAACTCCACCTTGCGGTGTTTCTAAAATATCAACACCGCAAATATCACAACCTAATTGTTTTGCAGCTTTTACTGCGATTTCTTTCATTGCAGGAGATGCTTCGAATTTTTCAGCGACTCCTCCGCTATGAAGATTGCTTCTTATATCTTCGCCTGCTGCTTTTCTTTTCATTGATGCAACAACTTGATCTCCAACGACAAAACATCGAACATCTTCTCCGCCGCATTCTACAAATTCCTGAATTAGAAATGGTTGATTTAATGTGCTTAATGTGTCAAGCAAACCTTTTGCTGATGCAATTGTGTCTACCATCATAACTCCTTTTCCGTGAGTTCCTTGTGGTAATTTAATGATGATTGGGAATTTCATTTTTGGTAAGCTTATTTTTGCAGATTCTACTGTTGCAACAACATATGTTTTTGGCATAGGAATTCTTGATTTATCAAGTTCCAAATGTGTAAGAAGTTTATCATTTACAATAATAAAACTTTCAGCGTGAATTGGAATATATGTTTTTTCGTTTTCAAAATATTGTGTGATAGAACGAAGAAGCATTCCATAACGATAAGACCCTTTGATGTACATACAATCATACGTTGGTAAAGATTTTCCACGATAAGTAAGTGTTGTTCTTTCAGTTCCACTAATACTAATCTCAATTTCTTTTAGATTTATGTGGTCAACTGTATCAAAATAATTAGAAAGTGCAGTAACTATCATTTTACTTGATACTGACCCTAGCGAAATTATTGCGCATCTCATTTTTTATTCCTTTTTTATTTTAGTAATTGTAACTCTGCTCTGTCCGAAATCGTCAGCAGCAAGCAAATAGTATGCATTATTGTTTTGCAATGTTATTTTAGTAATATATTCGGTACCAATATTTACTTTATACCTATGAAGGCTGCTGGACTTTTCGGACAGAGTCGTTATGTCGAACACTTATTACTTACTTCTTTACTGTTGATTTTGAAGGGTCTATTAAAAAACCTTCCTTTAATATATTTTTCCCAATAAGCATCTTAAATTTCATCATGCTTCTGTCAGCAATGTTAAAATTTCCAAACAATTCTTTTTCTTTAATCCTAACTTTTAGTTGTGTTACATCTCGTCTGTCAGTTCCTGACGCTGACCTGATTTTCTTTGATGAAATTATCGCACTGTGAAGCGTGTCATATATTGATTTGTCAATTGAAGAACAGTCTGCACCGGTATCTACCTTTGCAAGAATTGGAATTTCTTTGCCGTCTGTGTCGATTATTGTAACATTCTCATCAAGTCCTACAACAAGAACAGTATTAAAGTGTTCAAAACTGCCATTCCCTTTGTCGTCAAAACCCATTATTCTCCTGTTTTTTGTTATTTTGTGCTAAACCACTGATAACTCTGATTATGCTAATTATTCCCTTTTTATATGGTTTTCTTATATGTTATTTAAAGTTATGTTCTGGAAGGATTTTGAATTTTTACTTGATGATTTCGATACTATTTTAAAGTAGTAAAAATGGAAAACTTTATATATTTATGATATGTTCTGATGTATTATACTATGAAACATCAAACCAGTATTACAATAGATGAAGAAATTATGCTAAAAGTAAAAGATCTTCTTAGAGATGGAACTTACAGAAATCAGTCTCATATTATAGAATTTGCGTTAAGAAAGCTTCTGGAGAATAAAAATGAGTAATCCGGATATTCTATTACATAAAAAACATCAAATTGCTTTTGAAGAAATTATCAGGCAAGAATCTCATAAGTTTGTGACAAGAGATACAAAGAAAAAATTTCTTGACAAATCAAAACAATATGGTTTTATGATTGCTGTTCCAAATATACTTGCCGGTATGATAGGGTATGCTGCAGGAGGGTCAGAGGGTTCTCTTGAGGCAATGAAACAAGTATCATTTTCAGTGTTGCCTTATACCTTAGCTCTTCAAGGATTTAATGAGTTCATTCAAAGCAAACAACCTTTAGATAACATAAATTATGTAATTAAACAGACAAGGACGAACTTAACAAAAGTTTTGAAATTTGTAGAAAGTCAGTCTGCAAAAATCGTAGGGGCGGGGATTCAAACCACAATAGGTGCTGCTTCATTTTATGGATTGTCTTTACTAACTGAGAAAATCACAGGAGTAGATTTTAATCAAGCTTATATGGCACTGACTGGCGCAGGAATCGGATTATTTAATTCTGGTGCAGCAGTTTACATTGGAAACAAGTGGAGAAATAAAATTTCAGAATATGCTGAAAATAATGTCGAAGAAATTGAAGAAAGGAAAGGAATTAGATTAAAATCAGATGATTTAGAATGTCTTCTTAGGGGAGCTTTAAGAAATCCTGATAAAACTCAAAAAATATATCTTGCATCAAGTGAAAAAAGATTTAGAGGGATAGGTGGAGCGCTTGGTTTATTTGAAGCTTTAGACAAACTTGCAGATAAAGATAGAGATGAGACAAGAGTTAAACCAAACGTAACAATAAATATTAAATCAGAACGATCGGTATATGAACAAAAACATCCTCAATTCACATTTGAATATGCAAGAGAAAAATCAAAAACAGATACAATTCTTAACGTTACAAAATTAACTAATGCAAGAAGTAACGGAGTACAAATTGAAATTCATCCTATGTTTAGAAATGCACCCATTGATGAAATGTTAGCCTCTCCTTATGAAAATTTGACTACAGTGTACATATATGGGAAGAAAGATGGAGCAGAATATTTTGAAATAAAATATGACTTTAATGATAATGCAGATAAAGTTGAAGTTACAATTAACTCCCGTCAGCATTTAGACATTATATCGGATTTATTCAGAAGTTTATATGGAAGGCCTATAGAAGATGTTGATTTTGACCAAGAATTGGTAGGTCTATCAGATAAACAATCCTATAAAGCAACAAGTAACCAAGACCAATTTGATATGATAAGAAATGGTGACCCCCTTGATAGTTTAAAACCTAAGAAAGAGAATAATATTTCTTTTAAAGATAAGGAAAAGAAATCAATTCCAAAGCAACCTGAACAACCACTTTCAAATTTGGCTTCACTATCCAAAATAGTTTTTGACATATACAAAACAAATAAAGACAAGATTCAATCAACACTAGGTTACCCTTCTTTAGATATTGCTTTTGAAGGTGTAGTATACTCATTATCTCCAATGGATGATAAAAAAAGAAATGGAGTTAGAACAGCATTTCATATTATTGGCAATCCCTTAAGAACTGTTAAATCGTTAGTAACTGATGGTGAAGTATTACCAAGTCTCAGAAAAGCAGAAGTAAATGCTCAATTGTCTGGTGTTTCAAGAGAAAATGTATATGAAGTCATTAGGGAATTAGAAAAAAGAATTGGAGATTTAGCAATTGAACCAAATATGCATTCTATTGATTATGATACTTTTTGGAGGATATTGGATAACCCAAAATTACTTGTAGACAAAGCACACGATGTTGAACTTGTTGATAAAAAAGGAACGAAAATAACTTTACATTTTGGTGAAACAAAACAAAGTTATAAGATAATTAGAGATGAATGCTTTCCAAGTGGTGATACTCTTAAAGTTAAAGCAGAAGAGTTCAGACAGGCAAGAGAAGCAAGAGATTTCAGCAAGGTAAGTATATATGCCATGTTTGGAAAATCAAGAATTGAAAAAGAACTTGAAAATCCCACTTATGAAGTAGTTGCTGATAATGGAAAAGTTCCAGGTCATGTAATTATGTATAAGAGTGATGATAATGGATCATTTATGCAAAATAGAACAGTTCACATATCTACAAAGGATATGATTTTTATGGACAAACCAGTACATCCTAATGAAGGAATAAAAAGAGTAACAAATTATTTGATTGCTCTAAGAGATTCAATTCAAGAAGTAGTAAAGTACTAGATTTTTTAACCCAGTTAAAATAAATTTAAGGGTGTATTCTAACTAAAAAATATTAGTTTTTTGTTTCATCAATAACTTCGGATGCTAATAATTCTAGTGTTTGCTTATATGACAAATTAGAACACAGTAAAATATCTTCTTTCATATACCCTAAGAATCCGTGATTTCCTTCAGGTGTTTTGAAATAAAAGATTATATCGTGATATGAATTGTTTTTTTCATATTTTAGAAAAGTGGTTTCATCTATTTGTTTTAACTGTGGATTTTTGAAATTGAATCGTGATATGTTTTCCACAATTTTAGAATCTTTGTAAAATATATGTGTATTATTTATTTTTTTAGTAGGAATTAGTTTTAATAATGAATCTAAAGTATATGTTTCAGGATATTTGCTTGTAGATTTTCTAATTTCTTCAAAATATAAAGAAGGCATGTCTAGTAATTGTTTAATTGTTTTTATCTCTTCTTCCTTAGGGGATTCTTCAAATTTTTCATAATTTGTTAAATATTGTTTTAAATAAACTTGAAAATCATTCTTTTCGTAATGTTTTGCAAGCTCTTTAAATTTTTTATCGTATTCTCCAACTAATTGAAAATGTTTTTTAATTTCTTCATATTTTTCAGTGTCATTTAAATCACTGCCATTTATTTTTTCAATTTTTGATATTATTGAATTAATTATTGCTGCGGGAACATATTCTATTTTACCTTCTAAAGTATTACAAATATCAATTAAGTGATGTGAGGGGAAGGGTACGGCTCCTGCTTCTATTAATCGGTAATATGAGGAACCCATGTGAATCTTTTTTGCAAACTCGGCGCTATTCAGTACCATATTTCCTCTTATTCCCGCAACTATTTTTCCAAAAGATTCCATTAATTTGTTTTTTGTGTGTTTTTGATATCTCATTACTAAGTAGTAACTTTTTTGTTTATATAAGAATTATTACAAAAAAATAAGATAATTACACAATATTTATATATTGTATTTGTAATTATAAGTATTATGGATTTATCCCTAAAGCAAAAACGAATATTGGAATTACTTGCACAAAATTGTAGATTTGCAAATAAAGATGTGGCAAAACAAGTAGGATTATCTGAAGATGCCGTACAATATCAAATTCAAAAGTTAATAGAAGATGAAAAATTAGGACTGCCTTACATTCAATTTGATTATGAAATGTTAGGTTACAGACAATACCATGTTTGGATTACTCTTAGAGAGGTTAATTGTGATTTGACTCAATTAATGAAGTTAGATAATGTCATAAATATTAACACAAGTTTTGGTAAATTTGATTTACAAATAATATTTATTGAAAAAACACAAGATGATTTTCAAAAAAAGTTAGAAAAACTATATGAAATGTTACCTATCAAAGAGGTATCTACTGCAAGAGCCGAAGATGCGTATAAATCTATAAATAACGTAATTCCTGACCTTTATGTTGGAACAAAAATACCTATTAATAAAAAAAATAAAATGTATTCTGTTATTGGTTCCGTTCCTTTACAATTCAGGGGAAAATTTGAAATAGATGATGTTGATAAAAAGATTATTCAAGAACTTATGAAAAATCCCAGAGGAAAATATAGTGAGATATCAAAAAAAACAGGCATTAACCACGAGACAATAAGAGTGAGATTAAACAAATATATAGAATCCAGATTTATCAATCACTGTAGTTTATTATTAAACTATAAAAAATTTGGTTTATACACAAATTATTTATTGTTAAAATTAAATAAGATAGATGAATTGTCTTTCAAAGAATATTTGAATCGGGATAATTCCATCATATATGCGGCAAAATTATTCGGCGAATATAACTGTATATTTTATTTAGTAACTAAAGATCCATATGAGCTTGGAAAAAAATTAAAAGAAATAAGAACTTTTCTAGGAGATAATATTCAAAAAATAGATTTATTATATCTTGAAGAAATAACTAAATTTGTTCAATTTCCAACTAAATTGACTTGATAAAATTTAAATAGAAATAAATTCTATTCCCCAGGCATTAAGGGAACATTCTCAACAAAACTGTTAATCGACATCTGCTCAATTGGGTGAGGAATAAATCTTGCTGGGCGAATCTCCGGGATTTTCTTAATCACAGATATGTTCTCAATTCCGACTTTTCCTATGTACAAATCTTCATAGCTATTGCCACTCTCGATGTAATCTTGCACCTGCAAGTATCCTTTGAGGTAGACGTAATCCTTGGTGCATCCGCCGGCAAGTGACGAGTCCGAAATGCCTCTTTTCGTCCTTAGTGCTAACTTGAAGGCAGAGTCTGCATCAAAAGATCTTCTAAGCTCTTTGAATGTGTCTGTAAATGAATTTTTTAATGACAAATCAACAGCAACAACTCGTCCTGCGTATTGTCGCAGGACTGTCTTTGATAACAAATCATTTTCGTTTTCGTTATATGCTGCAAGTCCTTCTTCTGTTGTAAGGTAATCTGAAAGTCCGACTCGCAAAATCTTTAGTGGCTGAATAAGAGAGTTTTCGTATCGTAATATGTGGGTACCGACCTCATGCACGATAAGTCTCTGAATATATTTTTTAGAGAACCTCTCTTTTTTCTTTAAACTAAGTACTTTCTCATGATATCTTACTGCTGCGGCAGAAGTTGTTCTATCCATTTTTTCTATTCTCCACAAATTATGTATTCTGTATTCCCTCAAAGCATCTTTTAACAGAAACAGTGACGCTTTGGATGAAATATTTTCTTGTTTTGGAGAATCGTCAAGATCTAAAATATCGTATGCTACATCAATCAACTTCTTGTCTGGCCGTCCCCATACTTTCTTTGAAAAAGAAGTAAATTTTTCTTTTCCGATGTTTGCATAGAGACGGCACTTGTTAAGTAATTCTTGTTGTTTGTCTTTGAATATTTGATCGATTGGTTCATTTTTGAATTGAAAATCTTTTATTATTGCTATTTTTCTTGAAAGATGCGTTGGTTTGTCATGATAAGTGAATTTAGGATCAACTTTTGTTTTCATAAAATCTTTTCGTACTAAATGAGAATTCGTAGGGTTTATCGTTACGAAGTGTAAACTCTGTGAGACGTCGTAAAACGCATCGTCAGCTCTAGCTATGCGGTCTGGTATCATGTGTTATCACGGGGTGTGTGACTTTTCGGGGGTCTATTACGCGAACTTTTCTACTAACGAACTATTTTTATTTTTAATCGATTTTTCTTGTTTCTAACGAATTATTTTGAAAAATACTAAAGCAATTATGTCTTACGAGGGGTACTCTCTTCGACATAATATACTATTTAGTATACTATTTCTACTTATTGTTCGACGTTATATATAAAGGTTAGCTTTCTAGTGTGGGTTTTAGTATACTGTTAGTATTAGAATATTTTCCGATTTGTGATATTATTAAAAAGTAGTAACGTGGAATACCTTTAAATATAGGTTCTTTCCCTTGTTATTGATTAAGATGTATTACGATGATTGGGATTATTACAAATGATTAAAAAAATACTAAATTTAAGCGCATTGATTGCTATTCTATTAGCTGGAAAATTAGAAAGTCAAGATTCTACACCTATGGCAAAAACCGATACTTTATCTAAATTAATTTTTGACGGAAAACAAATTTATTCATTAGAAAGCATAGGATTAAAATACATTACAGTCGATGGAATAAAATTAGAAAAAGTGTGGAAAACGAAATTTAATATGGCTGATTCTCCTATTGAAATTCAAGGAAAATTGGCATTTCGTGCTGCAAAATTTT
Source organism: Candidatus Woesearchaeota archaeon (assembly GCA_041661165.1). Classification (GTDB taxonomy): domain Archaea; phylum Nanobdellota; class Nanobdellia; order Woesearchaeales; family JBAZVA01; genus JBAZVA01. Next base: position 43,334 of record JBAZVA010000005.1, read on the forward strand.
TAGGTGATTGGTTTATTATGTATGGTGATAGAACACTTGGATTACAATATGATTGGGTAAGTGCTCCTATGAACATCAATGGAAAATTAGCCTATCTTGCTTGTAAAAATGAAAATAGTGATCAAATTTTAAATTATGATGGCGTAGAAATAACCGGTCATGAAACTGGTAATTATGATAATTATTTCACATCTGTAAATTATCCTCTAGAAGTAAATGGAAAATTAGCTTATACGGTTAAAATAGGAAGACTTTCTGGTCCAAACATCTTAGTTTATGATGGTAAAGAAATTGGTAAACAATATGATAATGTAATAAATCCAAAAGATGATAATGGTAAACTGGTGTACACTGCTATAAAAAATGGAAAAGAAATTCAAGTTACAGAAGAGTTTAATCCAAGAAGAACAATCGAAAAAAATATTTCAAAAAAATCTAAATGATTTAAAAATCTTTTCGCCAATACCCTATCAGCTTGCTGTGGGATACGAATTTTTAGACATTTTCATTTTATTTAAATGAATGTGAATTATTTTAATAATGTTTATATCGTGTTTTGATTTTAGATAAAAAAGAGGTTGTTTATGCAATGTGAAAAAATGGCCAT
>JBAZVA010000006.1:0-12708 GCA_041661165.1 Candidatus Woesearchaeota archaeon
CAAGTCCCAAAGCAACATTATTTTTGTAATAATCAATTATATAATTATGAACATTCCAAAGTACATTCAAATTTTTATATTTCAAAACAATATCATCCCAAGAAAATGAAACATTTTGTCCTGCTGGAATTGAACATAAATAATAACGCATAGTATCAACACCATACTTATCAATAATTTCGTAAGGCGAAATAATATTTCCAAGTGATTTAGACATCTTTACTCCATCTACACCTGTAAGCATTCCAGTACAATAAACTGCTTTAAATGGGAATTTTTTAAACTCATGAATTCTTGAACAAATAGCAAGCATGTAAAACCAAAGTCTGATCTGTTCACGTGCTTCTAAAATAAAATCAGCAGGATACCATTCTTGAATTTTTGAAACATCATTATACAAACAATTCCATGCAACAGTTCCAGAATCAAGCCAGACATCTAAAACATCAGGAATTCTTCTGTATTCTTTTCCATCTTTTCTAATTACAACTTCATCAATGTAAGGTTTGTGCAAATCAGAAGGAACATTTTCTTTTCCAACATAAGTTGCAAGTTCAGCTGAACTTCCAATTATTATATAATCATTTTCATCTTTTACATTAACCCATATTGGTGCAGGTGTTCCCCAATATCTTTGTTTAGTAATAGAATTATCTCTTAAATTTCTAATCCAAGAATCAAATTGATCTTTTCCATCTTTTGGAACCCAATGTACAGAAGTATTATCATTAATGATTGCATCTTTTAGATCTTCGGTTTTTAAAAACCACTGTTTTGTTGTTCTAAAAATAACAGGAGAATGATGTCGCCAACAATGAGGATATTCGTGTTCAACAGGAGTTTTTGCAATTAATGCACCACATTTGTCAAGTGCTTCTACAAATTTCTTATCATCAACTTTTGAAGTAAGTCCTGCAAACTCTCCCATTTCTTCTGGGAAAACTCCTTTCTCATCAATGTTATTAAACGGCGGAATTCCATTTCTGTATCCTACTTCATAATCCTCAGGACCACAACCAGGTGCAGAATGAACAAGACCAGTTCCTGCTGAAGTATCAACATATTCTGAACTCATAAGTACAGTGTGAAGTTTCTTTGCAGTAATTTTTTTATAACAATCATATTTGTCAGAAAATGGATGAATATATTTTTTACCTTCTAATTCAGAACCTTTGAATTCAGATAATACTTCAAATTCAGAATTTACAACTCCTCTAATAAAAGCACCTGCTAATTGTTTTGCAACAACCCAAGTTTCTCCTTTATGTTTTCCTGTTGTTAATTTACATTTAACATAATCAAGATCCGGATTTACCATAATTGCTAAATTAAATGGAATTGTCCAAGGAGTAGTAGTCCAAATTACAAAATATTCATTATCAGTACCAGCAATTTTCATTCTTACAAAAATAGAATTATCAGTTACAGTTTTGTATTCTTGTTCGTGTTTTGCAAGTGCAGATGCACATTCAGGACACCAAGATAAAGTTCTTTCTCCTAAGTATAATCTTTTAGTTTTATGAGCAGATTTAATTAAAGCCCATTCTCCTTCCATAAAATAATTTTCTACAGGTTTATAGGAATCAGAAAAATCCATTGTGATTCCAATTCTCTTTAAATCTTGATCCATAAACTTCATCATTTCAATAGAAAATTCACGACATTCAGTATTAAATTTTGCAAGTCCATATTCTAAAATTTCTTCTTTGAATTTCATACCAAGTTTTGACATAACTTTTAATTCTGTTGGCAAACCATGCATATCGTAACCTGCTCTATCCCAAACATTAAATCCTTTCATTCTCTTAAATCTAAGAACAATATCTTTTAGAGCACTATTCCAAGCATGACCCATATGAAGTCTTCCAGAAGTGTAAGGAGGACCTTGTAAAAAGTAGAATTTCTTGCCAGTTTTGTTTCTTACTCGAAGATTTTCAAGACACTTAGTTCTATCCCAATGTGATAAAATCTCTTCTTCTACTGCTTTAAATTCATACTTCTCTGCCATATTTTTTAAGAATTAGTGCCCATATTTAAATATTATTAAAAGAAACGAAAATACCCATAAATCCACCATAATACTATTAAATAGTAGTAACTTTTATAAAAGAAGAAAAATCACTAATTACAATGGAAAACCTAAATCTCGAACAAATTATAAGACTACCATTAAAGGAATATGAAGAGTGGATAAAGTCACAAGATGAACAAGATACAGAACAAGACAAAAGTCACAGCAATTACGCTCACGAAGTAGATTTTAAAAGAAGACAAATAATACCAGAAAATATAAAAGAAACTGAAAAAAAAATTGGAGCATTAAGAAAAAGAGAAAATCAAACTGGATATGATTATGAATTTCAAAATAGATTAATTTTATACAAAACAACAGATATTGCAAAACTTACAAAAAAATTAGGAATGAAATTATCAAATAAAGAAAGAGAATTAGAACAACAAAGAACATTCATAGAAACTGCTAACGAAATTACAAAATATGTACAAAAATATACAAATAATCTAGTTGTAGATTGCACCCCGGATAACTTTTCATTATTAGATGAAGAATTTAAAGCAACTTTTGACAGAGTAAACAAACAAATAGGAAATAGTGCAATAACAACTTCCGCAATTTTCAAAGTTGATTCCTTTGAAAGAAGTTTTTCAGTTTTAGTAGGAAAAGGAAAAACCCTCCTATCACTTTTTTGTTATTCTTATGACAGAATTTCAGATATAGATCACATGACAATAGTTTCATCATTTGATGAAAATTCATTTGAAATATACGAACCTAAAGAATACGAAATAATTCAGCCAATACATTACAAAAGTGATTACAAACATTTCTTAGCAATAGACTCCGAAAATTTACTTGATACAAGACAAAAATTAAAACCATTTCAAATGATAAGAGAATGTCCTTTCGCACCGTTCATAATAAATACATCATTAAAAATAGTAACACCAACTATGGACAATTCCGAACTAAAAGAAATATCAAAAAATGAAGAATTCAGAAATAACGTAGAAAATAAATTAAATCAAATTGCAAGATCATATGAAAGTGGAGAAAGACAATATGTTGTAGGAGATAAAAAAATAATTACTCCTTTTCATATAGAACAAAATGAGTTAAACAAATTATACTCACTTATAATATCAAAAGATAACCCAATAATAAGAGAATTACAAACTACAGAAGATTTCGCAGAAATTAAAGAAAAAGTTAAAGAATATTTAAGTACGAAACTAATGTTTAAAGTCTGCAGAGAACTTTACCTAAGATTAAACTATTATAAGCAAAAAACAGATATAACAACAACAGAATTAACAAAAAGAGAAAGAGAATACAAAGAACAATATCAAAAATTAATAGAAACATACAAAGGCAAGGATGAAAAATACAAACATCTTAGAATAAATATCACAGAAGAATTTCAACAACTTCTAAGATAAATACTTATCAAATTCTGTTTTCAAAGCTTCTTTTCTTCTAAATCCAACAAGTCGACCAACTTCCTTTCCATTCTTTAGAATAACTATGCAAGGAATACTCATTACACTAAATTCAGAAGACCATTTTTTTGTTTCATCAGTATTTGCTTTCACAAACTTAATCTTACCTTCATAATCTTTTGACAATTCTTCAAATACAGGTCCAAGCATTTTACAAGGCCCGCACCAAGTTGCCCAAAAATCAACAATAACAACCGAATTTGCTTTCAATACTTCATCTTCAAACGTAGAATCATTAACATTAGTAACCATCATACCACCTATAATTAAACTAAATTTAACAATTTAAAAAGGTTTTTAAATTTCAAACTACATGAGATAAACTAGATTAAACATGAAACAAAGAAAAAAAAGAGGTACAGATAACAATTCTAGCCTCTTACAATTCAAAGAAACAAAGGAAATAGTTCTATCAAACTATGTCAAAGGCACAGAACAAAATCTAAGAACCGAAAGCAAAGAGAAAGTTTATACGACATTAAATTCTTTCTGATATTAACGATGTACTTTTACAGATTTATCTTTTATTCTTAAAAAAAACAATATCCCTAGTAATCCAAAAGGAATTACTGATAAAATAACATACCTAATCCCAATAATGTCTGCTAAATAACCAAGTAATAATGCAAAAAAAGCTAAAAAAGCTTGAGAAAACATGTTTTTTGTAGATGTTAAAGTTGCTCGCGCCTTTGTAGGAACCTGTTTTTGAAAATAAGAAGAAATTACAATGTATTTTGCAGTTTTAATAATAGCAAATAAACCAATAAGAATTGCAACAATAATAAAACCAACATAAGATAATGCAAAAATTAAAGAAAGTAAAATTACGACAAAAAGAACCATGCAAATAATAATTTTCTTTTCATTATTTTTTGAGAATTTTTTAACAATAAACGGAGAAAAAATTTTAATTATGGCAATAATAGAGAAAAAAGAACCGATATAATAAATAGGCATACCAACACTAATTAAAAATGGCTGCCAATAATCAAATAATATATCAATTACCGATATAAATAAAACTCCTAGAATCAAATAAAACAAGATAGCATGATTCTTTAAATATTTTAAACCTTTTTTTGCATCACCTATTGTTTTTATAAAAGAAACCTTACTTTTTTTCTTAGGGACATAATATTCTTTTGAAAAAATAAACAAAATTAAACCCCCTATAAATAAACAAACGGCAGTTATAAAAAACAAATAACTCATAGAATAAAATTTCAGAACAAATGATGAAAGAAACATCGAAATTGCTGCAGAAATTGCAGAAATACTTGTTGATTTAATATAATATTCATTATACAAATCTTTTCTTTTCGACAATTTTAAATTGTCAATAATCCACGCTTCTTCCGCCCCACTAATAAAAGTCATCGCAATACCAAGAAGAATAAATAACACTAAAAATAATAAAAAAGAAGTTACAAAACCTAATAAAAATATCAAAATCACTGCCAAGAAAAAACCTATTAAAACAGACATTTTTCTACTATATTTATCAGCAATAATACCCGTAGGAATTTCAAATAAGAACATACTAAAACCAAAAGAAGAAAATAAAATGGATATTTCAAAAAATGAAAAAGATAATTGTCTAAAATAAAGAACTAAATATAAAGAAACCATAGCCCACGTACCCATGAAAAAATAATACACATAAAAAGGCCAAAGTAATTTCAACTCCTCTTTTTTAAATAACATAAATATATTCTCCCAGAATTAGTATATAAATAAAGCGATTTAAAAATAAAAACAAAATTAAAATAAAATTAAAAAATAAATAAAAATTATTCAACTTTTAGAATCTCAACTTTGAAATGCAATCTTTGTCCTGCAAGTACATGATTTAAATCCAAAGTCAATTCTTTATCATTAAAATCTTCTACTCTTGCATGCATTACTTTTCCATCAGGAGACATCATCCCAAACACAATGTTTCTTTCTAAGATTTTTCCTTTTGCTTTAAGTTGTTCTTCTGCCTGTTTAAACATTTCTCTAGGAACTTTCTGAACCAATTGTGGATTTTTTACACCATATGCTTCCTCAGGTTCGCAAGTAACATCTTTCTCATCAGAAACTTTAAGCCCTAAGATTCCTTTTTCAAGTCCAGGAATAATTTGTCCTGCACCGAATTCAAAACTCAAAGGTTCTCTTCCTTCAGATGTATCGAATATGGAACCATCATCAAGCGTCCCTCTGTAATTTAATGTAACTTTACTTCCTTGTTTAATTGTATTCTCTTTCATAATCTCACTCTTCATCCTCAACAGTTGCTTCTTCATCCTCGAAACCTTTTTTCTTTTTGGTTTTCTTAATCATTTTGTCAAGACCAAGTCTGTCAAGTAGTTCCTTGTATCTATTTCTTATTGTAACTTCAGTAACACCTGCAACATCAGCAACTTCTCTTTGAGTTCTTTTCTCACCATGAATTAAAGCAGATACATATAATGCTGCTGCCGCAATTCCAGTTGGTCCTCTTCCTGAAGTTAATTCGTTTTTTTGTGCCATTTCCAAAATTTCTACAGACTTCGATTGTGTCGTAGCAGACAACTTCAAAGCTGAAGAAAATCTCGCAATGTAATCAACAGGATTACTAGGCATAATTGAAATACCAAGTTCCCTTGTTACAAAACGATATGTTCTTCCAATTTCTTTTTTCTCTATCCCACTAGCTTCGCTTAATTCATCCAAAGTTCTAGGTACATCATGACGTCTGCATGCAGCATAAAGTGCTCCTGCAACAACTGACTCCATTGATCTTCCACGAACTAATCCTCTCTGGACTGCCAAAGTATAAATCCTTGCTGCTTCTTCTTCAACACTTACTGGTAATTTCAAAAATGAAGAAACACGTTTTAATTCTGCAAGCGCTAATTTTAAATTTCTTTCAATTGCAGTTGAAATTCTATATTGCCATTTTCTTAATCTAAAATATTTATTTCTTGTTTTATTTCCAAGTTTGTTCAAATCAGCTTTTTGACCAACTTCAGTACCAAGACCTTGATCATATTTAGTATAAGTCATCGGAGCTCCGGTTCTTCTTTTTGAAGAATTAGAAGAATCTTCACCGAATTCTCTCCATTCCTGTCCGAAATCAACCATATCTGACTCTATAACTAGACCGCAATCACGACACGTGAATTCACCACGATCAGAATTAGTTTCAAGATTTACACTTCCACACTCAGGACATTTTCTTTTTTCCATTAAAATCACCCACCAATTAAACGAAAAATCAAAAACAAAATCAACATAATATCAATATTGATTATCAATGAACCACAATATTTATAAAAACTGATTTCTTGTATTTATAAAGATATGTATTCCAGAAACTAGTTCTTGATTAAAAAACAACAATACAACGGCTGAAATTGCAAAAATATTAACTTAACGCAAAAAAACTTTTTCAATCCAGAGTCTTATAAATTTTGTGCTACTAAAAGATACAAACGTTTAAAAGACAATTTTCAAATTACATAACTAATGACCAATTTATGCCAAATAAAACAATTAGGACTTTCTTGTTTTGGCTGTTGCGGTTTTGATTTTACAACTAAGAAAGATGTTTTAGATACAATTAAACAAAATACAATAGATTTTGAAAATTTCAAAAATGAGAAAGACGGATTAAAAAAATATAGAGATAGATATAAAAAATTAGCAGAGGATGGAGAATGGGAATTAAGTAAATCCGGAATATGTTATAATTTAATAGTAAAAGAGGGTGCATTTGTTTGCCCACTTCACGCAATGCAAAATCAAGGAATTGATTTAAGACATGACCATTGTGATTTAAATTATAATTGCAAAACAGTATTTATTTTCGACAAATGGGATAAAAATAAACAAAATACATTCATAGAATTCATAAAAAGTAAAAAACTTTCTAGTTACGAATATTCTAAATTAATGTTCAAGAATAAACTTCTAAATGAATTTGAAAATAGAATTAAGTAAAAATATAGAAAAAATTAAAACAATTTTTTTAATTTTGTAAGATTAACTTCAGAAAAATTTTTTATTACTAAGTCTGCTTCATGCAATTCTTCTTCTGAATGATATTTTGTTATGATTCCAACAACTTTCATACCTGCCGATTTAGCAGAAATAATTCCATCAACAGCATCTTCAAAAACAACGCAATATTTTGGCTCTACTTTAAGCAATTCCGCAGTTTTCAGATATACATCCGGATGCGGTTTATGTTTGTGAACATCATTCGCAGTAACAAGCACAGAAAAATATTCTTTTAATTTCAGAAGTTGTAATATTTTTTCTGCTCTGAATTTTTGAGAAGATGTCCCGACACCCATTTCGACATTATTCAATTTTAAATTTTTTAAAAAAGCAACTAAACCAGAATCTGCATTCATTTTTTCAAACGTTTTTAATTGTATTGCAAAAGATGCTTCCGTATGAGAATTCAAATCAAGAGAAAGGCCATATTTTTCATTCCAATTATTTATACTATCCCGCAATGATCTTCCTAAGCACAATTTAATTTCATCATCACCAAGATGAACTCCATGATGACCAAGAAGTTTATTATGAGCATTCCAATTTACTTCACTAGAATCAATCAAAACCCCATCCATATCAAATATTATTGCTTTTAACATAACAAATCACAAGAATTAAACCATATATAAATTTTATGTCCGATGAGACTTTGTAGAAAAGTTCAACCAGCAAGCAGAAATAGCTCGCAATTATAACTTGTTCTTTAAACACAGCAATTACTATTGGTGAACAATGCAAAAAAGACAAGGCTGGCGTATGTTTTCTACAGAGCAGTCAAAGAAACAATCAAGGTATTCTTCTAAGCTCGTGCAGAAGGTAATTATCGTCTGCATTTTTATTTGGAGTAATCTTCTCGTGTTCATCCAAAAGCTCACTAGGTACTGATGGAATATGATCGATTATTACTTTTCCTAATGACATTTTTTTAGAATTATCATCTTTCTTTATATCTTTATCCGTTTCCTTTACCTTGTCTTTCGAAGATTCATATAACTTCTCTACAGGTTTAGATTTATTCTTTTCAGCTTGTTCAAGTAAGAATAATTCATCTTTAATTTTTGAAGCAATATCATTTAATTCGACAGGATCTGCTTGTTTTCCCATTTGCCATGAAAAATTCAATCCGTCATTTTCTTTCCTAGGAATCACATCAATACAATAATTATCAGATTCATTATTTACCAATATGTTAGTTCCTTGTGCAGATAATATTTCAAAAGCACTTGTCGCAGCAAAGTTTGCAACAAAAAACATGTGACAAAAATTATCAGGAGACATTAAAGACGAATGAGAAACTTTTTCTTTTGAAATAATTTTTACATGAAACTGAGCAGAACCACCAAAAGTAACAGCACAAGATGCGTCTTCATAAATAATTTTAGAAGGTTCCGCCATCACATTTCACCTTTAGCAATTTTTTCTTTAATTTTAGTATAAACTTCGTCAGAACTCACGTTCGCAAACAATTTTTTTAAAGTTTCATTTTGAGGAATTAAAGTCTTAAATTTAAGAGGATCAAATAAAAGTGCATCACGAACAAGTTTATTGTTCATAACAATTGAAACAACATCATCTATTTTCATATTATCTAAATTAACATTAGAAGAATTCTGTGTCACGGATGTTTTGCTTCCAACCTTCTCTTTAATTTTAGAAATTACATCATCCACACTTATCTTTGAAAATATTACAGAAAGTTGCGGATGTGTAGGAACCATTTGCTTAAATTTATTAGAATCAGAAAGCAATACATCAAGTACCTCTTTGTTTGATAAAATTAAATCAACAATCTGATTTACATCCAAATTTGCAAACACAGAAGGAGGACTCATGCTTTGAGAAACATGATTATTAGACAATTGACTTTCAATATGTGACTTTGCAATCTTATCATTATCAGGTTTTAAAACGCTATGCGGAATAAAAGAAGGATTCTTTACAAGATGATTTCTAATCTGAAGAGATAAATTTTTTGAAAAAGAATCAATATTTGCAGCTAAATTTTTATCATCATGAGATACTTTATTTGGAATATCAAATCCACCTTTATTTTCATTTGGAATAACATGCACCATACAATGATGTGATTGTTGTCCTGCTAATGCACCATTTGCAACAAAAATATTAGAATATGGATTCAATGTAGCTTTTGCACAAGCAAATGATAATTTATCAACAACTAAAAATAATTTTCTATAAAGTTCTGGTGGTAAAAGCGGAAGAACAGGATAATGCTCTTTTGGTAAAACTAAAGTATGTCCTTTACGTAATGGATGAATATCTAAAATTGCGAGCACAAATTCGTCTTCATAAACTTTTGTTGACGGAATTTCGCCTTTTACAATTTTACAAAATGGACAATTCTTTTTTACTTCTTCCATTTGCTTTTGATATTCTGCTTCATCCATAATTCCACACTGATTAACTATAATAATTACAAACTAAATAAACTATTTATTTTAATCCACTACACATATCTAAGATTGCTTTTCTAGGATCTGCAACTTTTGTAATTCCAGATGCTAGTAAAACCCCAGAACAACCAAGTTCAATTGCTTTTTTTACATCCGCTCCTGTTTTCACTCCAGCACCACAAAGCACTTTTACATTTGGAGATACTTGTTTTATCGCATCAACAGTACGTTTAATAATATCAGGATTCGCAGTTGTCACAGAAATATCCCCACCAATTAATTCAGGAGGCTCAACTGCAACATAGTCAGGATTAAATTTAGAAACATCAGCAGATTCAAAATCATCTTTTGCACAAACTATAGAAATCATATTTTCTTTCTTTAATGCATCAACTGCTGCTTTAATTGCGTCCATTGGTATTCTATCTTCGCTATGATTAATCAACGAACCAATCGCACCATTTTCTTTTATAGCCCTTGAAAGTATTTTTCCAGTTCTTGCACCAAAATCAACACCATCAACATGCTCACAAAAAACAGGAATATTAACAGAATCAAAAACTCTAGAGATATCAGGTGCAGATACACAAACAGCAATACTAGAATTAGTTTCCTTTGATGCAGAATCTAAAATCTTTGACAAAATTATAGCATTTTTACCAACAGAACTTTCATATACTTTAAAATTAACAACTATTACTGGATCTTTCATTTCCTCACCTTTTTTAAAATCATTTCATTTTAATTTAAATCGTTCAAGCACAGTATAAATTGGTCCGGCACTTGTTATGGTTGATGAAAACAATAAAAACTCATCAACATGAAATGTTTCTTTATAATTAATAGAACTCACAGCATCTTTAAAAGCCTTGTCATTAAAAACTTCTTTTACTCGAAATAATGTTAAATGTGGAACATAACTTCTTTCTTCTTTTGCATGTAATTTTTCAACAATTTTTTGCTGTAATTCACGCAATTCTTTTGATTCTATACCAACAGAACCAACAGTAATGTTTCCATTATGTTCAAAATAATGCATACCAGATAAATTAGAATCAAATTTATCAAAAGAAATCTCTCTTAATTTTTGAATTATGTCATCAACGTTAGAAATTTCTCCTAAAAATAAAAGTGTGATATGAAATGTATTTACGTTTGTTTTTTTACAAACACCTTCAAATTTTTGCTCTAACTCTATTAAAGAAGAGTCAAACTTTTTTGGAACTTCAATAGCCACAAAACATCTGGTTTTTATATCGTTACCCACAAATCGCAGTATTAATTTAATGATTTATATTTCTTTTGGAAAGGGTATAAAAAATATAATTTAATATGTAAAAAGCCTTGATGAGATGCAGTCACTACGTTCCTTATCTCATCCGTAGCAGCAATTAAAATCAAATAAATCTATTTCGCTTTTTCAAAAATAGAAAGCCTTCGACGAGATTTGAACTCGCGACCTGCGGTTTACGAAACCGCCACTCCACCGCTGAGCTACGAAGGCATAAAAAGAATTATTTTTTCAAGTGCTTAAGCTGCTCTTTTTTTGTTTGAAATTTCTTTTGGCATTCAAAACATATTAATTTCTTTTTATGCTTTTCATCAAACAAATATGAGCCAATCGGCTTACTTAAGAAAGTCTCTTGAACTTTCGTCCCACAAATATCGCATTTTTCCATGAAAAAATAAACATAAAAGAGACTATATAAATATTGCTGGTCATAAAAGTTTCAACAAAGTCTTTTACCAACACGCAGAACAGTATGCAGATTAATATTCCAGTTCCAATTGACGCTCCTAATCTACACAATTATTAGCACTATAAGTCAAGGCTGGTAAAAAGACTTAAGAAACCCCAATCACAATATTTAAAAATACTCTAAAAAGACTAATTTCCATGGCAAGAATTGCAATAGTTGACCAAAAAAAAATAGGAACAGGTGGATGCTGTGATGACCAGCATTGTATGAAAGTTTGTCCAATAAACAGGACTGACGCCGAATGTATAGTTATGGGTTCAAAAGGCTATGCACTAATAGATGAAAATCTTTGCAACGGTTGTGGAATTTGTCCAAAAAAATGTCCATATGAAGCAATAAAAATCATCAATCTTCCAGAAGCACTAGATAAAGAACCAATTCACCAATATGGCGTAAATGGTTTTAGAATTTTCAATCTTCCAATTCCTGTTTTTGGAAAAGTTGTTGGACTATTAGGAATAAATGGTATTGGAAAATCAACAGCAATCAAAATTTTAGCAGGAATATTAAAACCAAACATGGGAAGAATTGAAAATACAAATGTTACTTATGATGATTTAATTCAATATTTCAAAGGAACAGAAAATCAATTATTTTTTGAAAAGTTAAGAAAAGAAGAAATTAAAGTTTCATTTAAACCTCAGCAAGTCGACCTTCTTCCAAAAGCGATGAAAGGTAACGTTGCAGAATTATTAAAAAAAATTGATGAGAAAAATAAATTCTATGATGTTACAAAAGAACTTGAATTAACAAATGTTTTAGAAAGAGACATAAGTCAAGTATCCGGTGGAGAACTTCAAAGAATTGCAATCGCAGCAACAGTTCTTAAAAAAGCAAACCTTTACATTTTTGATGAGCCAACTTCATATTTAGATATAAAACAAAGATTAAAAGTTGCAAAATTCATAAAAGACTTAGCTGACGAAAAAACAGCGGTTCTTGTAATTGAACACGATTTAATAATTCTTGATTACATGACAGATTTTGTTCAC
>JBAZVA010000006.1:12718-40001 GCA_041661165.1 Candidatus Woesearchaeota archaeon
GACGGTTATGGTGTAATTGGTCTTCCACGTTCAACAAAAAATGGAATTAACACGTTCTTATCTGGTTATCTTCCAGAAGAAAATGTAAGATTTAGAAAAAATAAAGTAGAATTTACAAAACGTGAACAAAAAGATGCATCAATAAAACAAAAATTAACAGAATGGACAGAAATTAAAAAAGATTTAGGCTCATTTAAATTAGATGCAAAAAAAGGAAGTGTTTACGAAAATGAAACTATCGGAATCTTAGGTCCAAATGGAATAGGAAAAACTACTTTTATAAAAATTTTAGCGGGCGTTCTAAAAAGTGATGTTGGAGAAGTAGAAACAAAAATTAAAGTTTCATATAAACCGCAATACATCGATACTCAAAGCGAAAAAACAGTTTTTGAACTTTTCGCACACGAATGGGAAGATATTTTCTTCGACATGCACATTAAAAAACCTCTTCATATTGATAAAATAAAACATCACAAAGTTTGTGAATTATCTGGTGGACAATTACAACGAGTTGCCATTGCTGATTGTTTAACTAAAAAGTGCGATCTATATCTTCTTGATGAACCTTCTGCATATTTAGACATTGAACAAAGACTTGAAATTTCAAAAATAATAAGAAATGTTATGGAAGTACATAGAAAGACAGCGATAGTTGTTGATCACGATTTACTTTTCTTAGATTATATTTCAGACAAATTAATTGTTTTCGAAGGTATTCCAGCAATTCACGGTTCTTCATTTGGTCCTGTGTCGATGAATGAAGGAATGACACATTTTCTAAAAGATATTGGTGTAACTTTCAGACGTGATGATGAAACACTGCGTCCAAGAACAAATAAAGAAAATTCTCAGCTAGATAAAATTCAGAAATCAGAGAATAAATATTATTATACTTAAAAACACATTCAGAATTCTTCTTATCCGCCTTGTATAAATTGCAAATAATAGTACCAATTATAATTGCTTATTCTAAAGAAATAATTATTCTCTGTATACTGTTATGCGTGCAGATGAAGAAATTCTGACAACGATAGTCAAACAAATTATTTTAAATTAAGGTTGTTTCAAACTCAAGTCATACAAAACATTTTCAATATTCTTCAAATTATATTTAACAGAATCATACTTTTGTCTAAGTGACCCATTTCGCATATTAAATTTCAAAAGTTCTCCAAGTAAAGTATTAACAATATCGTGATAATATTTAACATCATCAATTTTTCTCTCAATTGCGTGATTTACAACAAATCTAGATATCTCGCCAGTTAAATCACAAATTCCGCAAAGATAATTTTCTATAGAAACATCTTCTGGTTTTTCAAGTAATTTTTTATCATTAACTAAAACATAAAATGTTATTGCTTCAACATATTCTTGTATTGCCTCAGAATAAGAACCTTCAAAAAATAACTCAGGATCTTTTTTTGCAAGTAAATCTAATTCTTTTTTCAGATTTAAAACGTCATCATACATACTTTTTGCTTGATTTTCATCTTTTCTGTGAATTGAATATATCAAATGCTTCGACGCCTTCAACACATCTCGTGCTTTCTTGATTAAGTCGTCACGAAATGAAGAATATTCATCAAGTTCCTTTGCATATTTTGAAAAATCTAGATTCATAACACATAAGAAATGCAAGAGCATTATAAATGCTTCCCTAACTTAAGTTCTGTCCGAAAAGTCCGGCGGCAAGCAAAACAATATAGAAAACTTATAGTTTTCTATTAGAAGTTCTTTTGAACTTCTTTATTCAATAATTAAGTTAGTTCTTCAGAATTAGTGATTAATTTTGTATTATTGATGCAATATTATCAAAGCTGCCAAAGACTTCGGACAGAACCCCTAATGATTTTATATCATATCTATAGAGTAATATATATTATAAACAGAAACCTTTATATATCTAAAACCACCTTTTCATTTATAAATATGGCTTCGACTTTAGGAGGTGTAGTGGAATTTCTAACTAGATTTGGCCTCTTTGATGTGGTATTACCATTCATTCTCGTATTTACTATAGTCTTTGCAATCTTTGAAAAAACACGTATTCTGGGAGAATATGATAGTAAAAAACCAAAATCAAATCTAAATGCAATGGTCGCATTTGTTTTTGGTCTTGTATTCGTAACTGCGACAAAATTAGTAGTTGCAATGAATATAGCTCTACCAATGATTGTTGTTATGCTTCTTGCCATCATTTGCATATTATTAATCATCGGATCTTTCTTTAATGAAGGAGAATTTAATTTTATGACTATGTTTGGAAATAATCACAAAGGAGCAATCGTAGGAGTTGCAATAATAGGCGTTTTAGCAGCTTTTATTTATGCAATGGGTTGGATGACGCCAATAATTAATTGGATTTCAAACAATTGGAATACAACCGCAGCAGCATCAATATTTTTTGGAATATTAATGGTTGTTTTAATAGGATTTATCGTTGGTGGAGGAGAAGAAAAAAAACCTTCAACTTCTAGTTCGACAGAAAAGAAAAATTAATTTTAATACCAAAGTTTATAACAAACATTAAGAAATAAACAAATATGGAAAAGGGATAACATGGCTATGGCATTCGATTTTTATCAAGTTGACAGCACGTTTCAAAGTATGGGAATCTACGAAGTAGTATTACCTTTCTTATTATGTTTCACAATTATGTTTGCCTTCTTAGAAAAAACACATGTACTAGGAAAAGAAGGAGGTCAAGCTAAAAAATTCAATATCGTAATTTCAGTTGTAATGGGACTTCTTTTAGTAAGAGTTCAACCATTAGTAGAAATGATTAATAATGCTTTACCAAAAGTATCTGTTGTAATTGTTGCTATCGTAATGTTTTTTATAATTATTGCAATGTTCAACGGAGAAAAAGGAACTAAAGGACTTTTTAGTGATGGAACTTTAAAATTTGTAGTTTTCGCATCCGCTGCTTTTATTGGATGGTCATTTTGGTCATCATACACAGGTTCATATTTTCCAGAATGGTTATATTGGGTTCAAGATAATTTAGCAACATTAATAGTTCTTGGAGTATTCGCAGGAATTCTATTAATGATTACTGGTGGCGATGATGGGCCAATCGTATCAGATGAAGAAATAAAGAAGAGAGGAGAAAAAGATTTAGCAAAAGAAATAGCTCCTTCTGGTGAAGCACCTCCAGGAACTTAAAAAGTGAAATAAATGGTATTCAACTTCAAGACTGATCTTATAGATGTATTATACTCTTACGGAGTTTACGATGTAGTAATACCTTTTCTATTAGTATTTACAATAATATTTGCATTTTTACAAAAAACAATGATTCTTGGGAAAAAAAATGGCAAACCAATAACAAAATATAACGTAATTATTTCATTAGTTATGGGAATACTAGTTCTTAGAATTCCATTAATTTCACAAATTTTTCAAAATGCGCTTCCAAAAGTAGGCGTGACAATAATTGCTATTTTAATGTTTTTTATATTAATCGGAATGTTTACTAATTCTGAAACAGGAATGCCAAAAGCAGGTTTTTTAAGAACAGTAATTTTAGTTCTTCCCGCACTTGCAGTAGGATATTATTTTTTAAGTGAAGTTTATGATTATTTTCCATACGCATATTTCATCACAGACAATATTCAAACCATAATAGTCATAGCAATTTTCGCAGTTATTATTTTCGCAATCACATCTGGTGATGATAAAAAAGAATATGATTATGCAGGTACAAAATTCACGAAAAAAGCAGAATTTAACAAAAAAATGTGGGAAGATTTCATAAGCAATAAAAACAAATAAATTATAATTACATAATAATAAATAAAAGAAGATAAATCATGGCGACACTATTTGATGGCGGTTTGCTTGCAAGCTTTTCCAGTGTGTTCTCGTTTCTTTTTGTGTATGTTTTAATATTTGGCCTATTATCAAAAATCAAATTATTTGGAGATAAATCAGAAGGAATAAATGCAATATTCGCACTCTGCGGAGCAATATTTACTATTTTTTCACCAACAGCAATTGGACTAATTACTTTTATGATGCCATGGCTAGTTGTAATACTAGTCGTTGGATTAATGATATGGATATTCCCTGCATATTTTGATATGAAAGTAGATACTGGAAGAGGAGGAGGAGCAGAAACAGTAACTGTTGTTGCAATGGTTGTTGTGATTATTATTATGTTAATTGGATTTGCATCAGTATATCACCCTACCCCTGCACAAAATCCGGTTGTTTACAAATCAGAAACAGTTACAGTAACACAAGATAATGGAAGTCAAGTTTCGACTATACAAAATCCTTCAATAATTCAAGATGATTATAGACCAGGTTGGTTAAGAACAGTACTTTCTGCAAAAGTTCTTGGAGTATTATTATTTTTAATCATCGGTGCATTTGCAATTAAATATTTAGGAGAATATGTTGTACCTAAAAAATAAATAACAAAAAAGCATAAAAACAATTTTAAAACACTAAAAATAAATTAATAAAAAAATTACTTCTTTTCCTTCAACTCTTTAGTGATTCTTGTAAGTTCATTTACATTTTCAGTAAAAGTTGGCAAAATTTTCTGGAAAACTTTCTCAAGCGCTTTTATTTCAGAACCAATATCAGTAATATTATTATCGTACTCACCAATTTTTCCAAGCACTCCTTTGTGTAAATCAGAAAATTGTGATTTCATTGATTCCATTGCTTCTTCAATTCTATCAAGTCTACTTTCAGTACGCTCTTTCCATTCAGCAATCTTTTCAATGCTTTTTACAAGCTCGTTCCATTTCTCATCTATTATTGCTTCAGCAAGCTCTTCAATACGTTCTTTTTCAGTAACAGTAGAATCAGATAATCCCCCACGTGGCGATTGTTCAGAAGATCCAAACTGACTTTGACCAATATTCATTGGATTTTGCGGATTTTGCACACCATAAGAATTAATATCCACTGGAATCATTCCTCCTTTTGCATCAGCCTGCGTAAATGCAGTTGATATAACATCTGTTCTAAAACCTTCTCTTTGTAATTTATCAACAATCTGATTATTTGTTAGCCCCTGAGCACGAAGTTGTAATACTTCAGTCACAGGTGGAACTGCAGGATTTCCTAAACTTTGAGGCTGATTTGCAGCACCAAACAAATTAACCATTGTATAAAATAAGTATTCTTTTAGTATATTTAAAAGTGTCGTTTAGAAGCATTATAAGAAAAGTCTCTACCAGCCTTTACAAGTAATGCTAATAATTGTATTAATTAGAAGTACCTATTGGAACTATATTCAAATAATGCATACGAGTTTGCTCGCTGGTTAAGACTTTTCATACAAAACCAATATGTATATTAAAAAAAGTATTCAAAATCTTTATAAAACGAAAGTATTACCCTTATTATAGGGGGTTTTAATACACTATTTTTAAGGATTAATATACCCATTAACAAAAAAATTGCATTATTAAAAAATACAAAAAATGAATATTTGAGGAACTATCATGAAAATGAACATAAAAGTATGCGATGCAATGACACGTAAACCAGTTAGCATTGAAAAAACTGAGAAACTTGAAGATGCAGCAAAAACTATGCGTGAAAGAAGTATTGGTTCTTTGGTAGTTATTGAAAATAAAAAATTAGCAGGACTTGTAACTTTAGAAGAATTCGTTTTCAAAGCGGTTGCTCTTGGAATAAATATGAAAGTTGCAACAGTAGAAGATATAATGATTAGAAGAAGTGATGTTATTTCTATTTCCCCATCAGTTGATATTTCCGTTGCTATTGATTTAATAAATAAATATGATGTAAAACAATTACCTGTTGTTGATCCGTCGGATGACAAACTTGTAGGACTAATTACATTAAAAGACATATTAAAAATCGAACCTCAAATGTTTGAATTATTATCAGAGAAATTTTCACTTGATGAAGGAAGAGAAAGTAGTATTTTTTCAAAAAAATATTCCAGTGGAATCTGTCATTCGTGTAATACTTATTCAGATAATTTGACAGAAAATTCAGGTATGATTATTTGTCCTAAATGTAAAAAATCTCAAATCATGCAATAAAATTATTGTTTATTCTATCTTCATATTTTTATTATAATATACTTAGTAGAATGTAATGCTAATTATTTTATTATAACGTATTATTATTTATATTATTCAAATTACTCAAAAACTTCTTTTATTTTTCTAAAAAAACTTTTCTTTTCTAAAGTTTTTTCAAATTCTTTTAAAATTTCTTTTTGTTTAGAAGATAATTTATCCGGTACAGATACAACACACTTTACAAACAAATCCCCATTTCCAGAATGTCTTAATTTAGGCATTCCTTTTTCTTTTAATCTAAATAAAGTATTAGATTGAGTACCCATAGGAATTTTTAATTTTACTTCTCCATCAAGCGTAGGTATGGAAATTTCCCCGCCGAGGCAAACCATTGTAAAAGGAACATCAACTTCAGTATAAAGATCATCTTCTCTTCTATCAAAAATATCGTGCTCTAAAACATTACAAAAAATATACAAATCCCCTGTTTGTCCACCACGTTCTCCAGGTTCTCCTTCGCCAGTCATTCTAATTTTCGTATCACTATCTACACCCTTCGGAATTTTTATTTCAAGTTTTTTATTAATTCTTTCAACACCTTCTCCATCACAATGAGAACATGCTGTTTTTACATATTGACCAGTACCACCACAAGTTCTACAAACAACTTGTTGTTGAAACATACCTATCGGGGTTCTTTGAACTTTCACAGTATAACCAGAACCATTACAATCAGAACATGTTTCAATATCAGATTCGTTTTCAGCGCCAGTGCCTTTACAATTAGAACACTTTTCTTCTTTTGGAATAATTATTGTTTTAATTGTACCAGAATATGCTTCATCGAGTGAAATATCTAAATCAAAACGAAGATCATTTCCTTTTCTTCCATTATTTCTTCTTGAGCCACTTCTACCACTAAATTGACCACCAAAAAAATTTTCGAATACATCTCCAAACACATCTTCAAAATTTCCCCCACCAAAACCTGCACCACTTGATGCGAAATCAGAATAACCGCCTCCGCCCATTCTTTCGGCAGATTCCCCAAACTGATCATACTGAGCTCTCTTTTTATCATCAGATAAACTAGAATACGCTTGATTTATTTCCTTGAACTTATCTTCGGCACCTTTGTCTTTATTCAAATCAGGGTGATATTTCTTTGCCAAATTTTTATACGCAGTCCTAATCTCTTCTTTTGAAGAATTCTTCTTAACACCAAGTGTTTCATAATAATCTTTAGCCATTTTTATCACATTTACATATTAAATTTCATTAATTAACTCGATAAATCCCTTATTTGAAAAATCAAGTTTCTTATTTAAATCTTTTGTAATTTTCAGATAATTCTCTTCTGTTTTAAATAATTTTTTAAATTCCTTTTCAAAAATATCATAAGTTCTGTCAAAAGTTTCTTTATATTCAGGATACCTATCATAAAAACGTTTAAACCTATCTTTTAATATAACATAACCATCAGGATTTACCAATTTATCTGCCAAATTGACAATAAATGATTCTATTGATATATTTTGATTTAAATAATTAAGATAATGTTCTTCACAAATTTTAGCAATATCAAAAAAACCTTCTTTTTTTAACAAATCCCTACCAAGAATATTATGTTCTTCATCTGAACCATTAATCTCCTGTATTTTTGCAATATCATGTAAAAGAGCACCATATTTTACCAAATCAACATTAATTTTTTTCCCTTTAATAATGAAAAGCTTAGAAATTTCTATTGCGATTGCAGAAACCCTGATACAATGCTCTCTAATACAATCAGACATTCCATATTTATCCCAAAGTACAATTACTTTCTTTGCATCAAGAGCATCCATACTTTCCTCTTAAAAAATAACTTAAAATATTTTGAAACATTCGCAATAACTTGAAATAAATAAATAAATAAATAAATAAATTAAAAAATAAAAACAAAATAAAAAACAATAAATAAAAAATAATTAAAAAAAGATTAGTTTATCTTCTCTTTTTTCTTTTCTTATTTCTTCTCTTCTTTTTTATTTTCTTCTTTTTTAGCTTCATCTACAACTTCGCCATCAACAATGTTTTCGTCAGACTTTCCACTTTTTTTATTCTTGCCAGTTACATCTTCAGAACCATCTTGTGCACCTTGAGCTTGTTGATATAATTTTGTAGACATTTCTTGAACAACTTTATTTAGTTCTTCAAGTTTTTCTTTTATTTTTGAAGCATCTTCACTATTTTTAACTTCTTTTAATTCTGATAGTTTATCTTCAATTTTTTTCTTAACATCAGGTGCAATTTTTGCACCCATTTCTTTTAGTATATTTTCTGTTTGATAGACTACAGAATCTGCATTGTTTTTCGTGTCAATAATATCTCTTTTCTGCTTATCTTCGGCTTCATGCTCTTTTGCTTCACGAGTCATCTTTTCTACTTCTTCTTTTGAAAGATTGTTTGATGCAGTTATTGTAATTTTCTGCTCTTTTCCAGTTCCAAGATCTTTTGCAGAAACATGCAAAATTCCGTTCGCATCAACATCAAAAGTTACTTCGACTTGAGGAATACCTCTTGGCGCAGGTGGAATTCCTAATAAATCAAAATTCCCAAGCGTTTATTATCATGAGCCATTTCACGTTCTCCTTGAAGAACATGAATACTTACCGCTGATTGGTTGTCTGATGCTGTTGAAAATATCTGAGTTTTCTTTACAGGTATAGTAGTATTTCTTTCTACTATTTTTGTACTTACTCCTCCTAATGTTTCAATTCCAAGAGATAATGGAATTACATCCAATAGCAATAAATCTTTTACTTCTCCTTTCAGTACTCCTGCTTGAATTGCTGCACCTACTGCAACTGCTTCATCTGGATTAACTGTTTTATCTGGTTCTTTTCCCATAATATTTTTTACAAGTTCTTGTACTGCAGGAATTCTAGTTGAACCACCAACTAATATTACTTTATCAATGCCTTTTGCATCAAACCCTGAATCTTTTAAAGCCTGTTTTGTTGGTGCAACACACTTTTGAATTATAGGATTTGCAATTTCTAAAAATTTAACTCTTGTTAATTCAAAATCCAAATGTTTTGGTCCTGTGGATGTTGCTGTAACATAAGGCAAATTTATTTTTGTTGAAGTTACCGTTGACAATTCTATTTTTGCCTTTTCTGCAGCTTCTTTTAGTCTTTGCATTGCAGATGCATCTGTTGACAAATCTACACCAGAAGATTTCTTAAAATCTGCAATTAAAAAATCCATAATTGCTTGATCAATATCATCTCCACCTAAAAAATTATTTCCGGCAGTTGATTTTACTTCGAAAATTCCGTCCCCTACTTCAAGAACAGATACATCAAAAGTTCCACCACCTAAATCAAAAACCATTATCACGTGAGCGTTTTTCTTATCAATTCCGTATGCAAGTGACGCTGCTGTTGGCTCATTAATTATTCTTAAAACGTTAAGCCCTGCAATTTTACCTGCATCTTTAGTTGCCTGTCTTTGTGCATCTTCAAAATATGCAGGTACAGTAATTACTGCATCAGTAACAGTTTCTCCTAAATATGCCTCTGCATCTCTTTTTAATTTTTGTAAAATCATTGCAGAAATTTCTTGTGGAGTATAATCTTTTCCATCTATTGTCGTGATATGATTTTTTCCCATATATCTCTTAATAGATCTTATAATGTGTTTTGGATTAGTAATTGCTTGTCTTCTTGCAACCTCACCAACAGATATTTCTCCATCCTTAATTAATACAACTGACGGAGTAATTCTTGAGCCCTCAGAATTTGGAATAACAACTGGTTTTCCTCCTTCAAGCACAGATACACAACTAAAAGTTGTTCCTAAATCAATTCCTATACATTTTGCCATTTTTACATCACCTTTCACATATTTTCTTTTTAATTAAATCAACATAAATGATTTTACATCACCTTATATTTTATTTTTTAGTTAATTCAACGTTATTTTTTATTTTTAATTTATTTTTTATTTTCTGTTTATTTTGATTCATTCAAAAAAGATCATTAATTTTTTTTATTCACAACAACTTTCGCACATCTTATTAATTTATCATGACTCAAATATCCTTTTGACAATTCTTCAAGCACAACATTATCATCTTTCGAATCATCTTTTTTAACATCAACAGCTTCACAACAATTTGGATCAAACGGTTTTCCTAAAGCGCAAACCGGTTTTACACCAAAATTTTCTAATTTTGATAATAATTGATCATGAATCATCTGAACCCCTTTCTGATCCACACCAAATTTTATCGCAAGCGAAAAGTTATCGAGCACATCAAGTAATTCGCAGATAACCTTATCTGACGCATGTTTACAATATTCAACATTTTCTCTTTCTATTCTTTTTCTGTAATTCTCATATTCTGCTTGTCTTCTTTGCAATAAATCAAGCATATCTTTTAGATTCTTTTCTAAATCCTGAATCTTCTTATCTTTTTCATCCAAATGCTCTTCTAAATTATGTTCTTCCTCTTTCCCCAAAGCATCTTGAACTATTTCTTCACTTGTTACATTTGCATCTTCTACGTTTGAGCCTTGTTCTTCTTTTTTCTTAATTACTATTTTAACCATTAAACACCCCAAGTCATAATAATCTCCGTTGACTTAAAGTCTACGTTATGTTTACTTAAAATGAACTCATTTATAAACTTAACTATTCTACAGAACATACATCTATAAACAAATCTTTTCTTTAAATCATAACTGACATTAAGTTTTGATTCAAATAACATTCAACATTAAAGCACATCGCATATTTAAACATAATTTTATAATTTTCCATCAAATCTTCATATGCAAAACCAGACTCAAATCCAAGTCGACTCAATCAGATAATTCCGAGAATAAATCTAACAACATACCAAAACACATATAACTCTAAAACAAAACATTTTAGATATGGCAGAAGGAAATTCACTACAAACAGTCATTCTAAATGCAATCTTTTTTGCAGTCGGACTCGCAATGATAATTCTTGCACCAAAATTAAAAACACTATTCGGATCAACTTCGTCAATAATATTCATAATAGTGGGTTCAATTATCTGTGGAAGCGTCCTGATAAAATTAATTAGCACAATGTATCAAAACATATAATTCTTATAAAACATATTAAAAACAATTAAAAGTTTAAATAGAGAGATTTGAACGCAAGTCAAATATTTTCTTTAAGAATCGTTCAAAACTCTCAATAGAACAAAACATATAAACAAATCATAATTATTACTTTGTATGTCAAGCGTTAAAAAAATTATTTTAGAAAATGGACTAACTATACTTCTAAAAAAAGTAAAAAACACAAAAAAAGCATGCATAATGATAAATATAAATGTTGGGAGCATAAATGAAAAAGAAAATGAATACGGAATAAGTCATTTTACCGAACATTTGGCATTTAAATCGAATAAATACAGATCGGCAAAAGAAATATCAAAAGACTTAGAATACAAAGGTACAATAACAAACGCATTCACATCGTACGAAAACACAGTATTTTTTGGAAAATGCTTCAAAGAAAATTGCAAAGACACACTACAAATACTTTTTGAAGCAATAACCAATCTAAATTATAAAAAAGAAGAAGTAGAATTAGAACGACAGGTAATATTAACAGAAATACAAAATTATATCGAACTCCCAGATAAACAAATACTACTTTTGTTTTTAAAAGATTTATACAAAGGATCGCACTACGGCCACCCCATAGAAGGATACAAAAATATCGCTGAAAAAATTACAATAAATAACTTAGAAGAATTCAAAAAAGAAAATTACGTTCCAAATAATATGATAATCTGCATTACTGGAAATTTCAATCAAAAAGAAGTAATATCTTCAATAAAAAACACATTTGGAATACTAAAAAGAAAAGAACTCGAAAAAATAAGCACAATACAACCAATAAATAATAAAAAAGAAAACACGCATAAAAGAAAAGAATTAAATCAATCTTTTCTTGCCTTAGGAGTAATTGTTCCAAACGCACAAGATAAAGAATCTACAACTATAGAATTGCTCTCAACATACGTTGGAGAAGGAATGTCAAGTAAAATGTTTGAAAAATTAAGAGAAGAAAAAGGAATTGGATATAGTGTTGGATGTGGATATTATAATCTGGGAAAAACTGCATGCATTGTTGCATACGTAGTAGGATTTGATAAAAAACAAGAAATCGAAGCAAAAAATATCATAGTAGATATACTAAAACAATTAAAAAATAAAGAAATATCAGACGAAGAATTAAAAGGCATTAAAAATTACTACTTATCACGTTATGTGGATGAATTTGATAAAGTCGAATTTCACGCATTAGAACTACTCAATAAAGAAATATATAACATCCCTTATGACTATACAAAAAAAGATATATTGATAAAAAAAATTACAAAAAAAGACATGCTAACAACATCAAAAAAAATTTTCTCTGACAATTTAACTATTTCTTTACTAAAATCTTAAAAAGATAAAAGTAAACAAATAAAACAAGTATTGGTAAATATAAGAAAAAAATAATAGTCATAACCGTTATAAATATTTTCTGAACCAACACAATATTAGTAATACTAAACAATTTGACAATTAAAATAACAACCCACGTCATAACATAATAAAAAAAGAAAAATAATCCAAATAATATAACTTCATAAAAAAACAATTTCAAAAAAGAAAGTTTATTCCTAAGCACATCATAAAAAGAAATCCTTACAGAATTTTTAACTCCTCCTATCAACAAATATCTTACAGATATAACGGAAAGCACAATAAAAAATTTAAAAAATAAAATGATGGCAATTACTTTCATAACAATTGGAAGATATTGTGTTTTTACACTATACTTAACAATAATTCCCACAATAAGCATAATTACAATAAACAAAACATATAAAACAACATGAATTAATGAAAAAACAACAAATTTTCCTTTAATATTTATTTTCAAAATCTTAGTCACATAAAATATAACTTTTTTCTTTACAAATAAATATAAAATAAATTCACCAAGTAATATCAAAAATATAATAATTGTTATCAAAAAATAATTTGAAAAAGAAGCATAAGCAATATTTGCAACATAAACAACAAGATAAAGACACCACATTAGAACAAAACAAAACAATACAATACTTTTATTTCTATTCATAATACCAAATATATCAAAAAACAAACTAGACTTAATTTTATCAATTATAGATAATTTACTTGCCACAATAATTCCCCTTAATTTGTAATAATTTAACCTAAAACTCCAAGAACAAACAATTATTCTATATTTATAAAGTATGTGCATCAAAATAAGAATCAGACTTAATCATACCAATAACGTGCAAACACAACGTCTTTAGATTTTCTACATCGGCTCTATTATATTTAACCAACAAATCTAATGCTTTTTTATCACCATACTTTTCATATTTCTTCCAAAGTCTTACAGCCATAAGTCCGTCCACTTCTGATATATCACCATCACGAGAAACCCCTACAATTTTTTCTATTCTTTTAAGTCCACCAGAAAGACCTACTCTTTTTGAAATCCATCTTAAATCAATATGTAAAATATCTGATATCGCAGATGGAAAATGATGTTGTATAAAAGGCACATCAAAACAAATTCCATTAAATGTTACAAGCATCTTAAATTTTGATAAATACTTCTTTAATTCTTTCTCATCCATATTAATACCACGAATAAATGTTTTTGTTTCATTTCCATCATAAACACTTATTGTAGTTATAACATTTCCTTCCTTAGAAAGTCCAGTAGTCTCAATATCCAAAAATCCAATATGATCATAAAAATACTCAAATAACCTAAAATGCTCTCTCTTTGAAAGATTTTTCATAAAAAAAATATGATCTCTTAACTCAAGTTTTTCTTTTGCAACATTGAGCGAAGAACAAATCAAATCATATTTTTCTTTTGATAAAAAATCAACTTTAGATTTCAAAAAATCGTCCCAAGTCATATTTCTAGAATAAATTTCTCGTTCAATCGAAGGTGTTACTCCTTCTATAAAAGAAAAATGCTTTTTTATCATAATAATAACAAAAAATAATGAATTTATAAAACTAATTACTATGTAACTATTTAAAAAACAAATAAATTTAAGACATTAAAAAGAAGATAAATCGAAAAATATTTTCATATTAACAAATAAAAAATAAAAAAATAATAAAAAACTAAATATTAATAATAATTGAAAAATTATAATTTCCAATCTTTCAATTTGTCTTCCATATTTGCATTAGATGCTTGTGTAGTGCCTTGTACTACTTGTTGTTGTGACTGTTGCGGCATATTCTTCTGCGCATCTGCAACTAAATCAACGCCTGCTTCCTTTAATGCTGCGACATGCATTTGCATCAATTGCTCAACTATTGTAATAATTTTAATCATTTCTTCTCTTTCTTTTGCAAGAGTAGATAATGCTCCTTTATGAAAACCTATTTGTTCATCTTTTGATTTTTGTTGTTCGTCTGCCATTTTAGTACCTCTGTATCAATATATAATATAAACTAAAATTATTCAAATATTTAAATCTTACCCTACACAAGACTTATAAAACTTATATAGAAGGTACCACATTCAAATATATCTTAAATTTTACCAGCCTTGCATACATTACTAATAATAGTACTAACTTAATCACTTATTCTAAAGAACCAATATTAACAGAGCATACTATTTTGCTTGCTGGTAAAATAGTTCTAAAATTTTCTAACGTGATAAATTATCCACCTACTCCAAGTGGACCCATAAGCATCTTAAATACAATAGGAACCCCCCACGCAATTATTGCGCCAAGTGCTAGCATCGCAGTAAAATCAAGAAACATAGCATATTTTGAACCACCATCGACAAGTTTTATTGAATATGCAGAAACAAAAGCATGAAAAATTACCATAATTGTAATGTAAAGCAAAATAAGCGACATATTGACAGTCTGCATACCACCAGGAATAATAGCAGAAGTAATAGAACTAACATCACTTGATCCGCCAGCATTACCAAATGCACCCTCAAACATAGAAAAAAGAACATTAGAAATTTCAACACAAACAAAAACACTCGCAGTAAATCCAACAAGCGCACCATAAAGCGCCCCTCTCATTTCAGAAACAACTTGACGTTTTAATTTTCTAAGCGACAAAACTCTTTGAAAATTTTTTGAAATAATAGATGAAATTTTTGCAGGATCCCCTCCAAAATAAATAGACTCGACAAAAATATGAATAAACTGCTTAATAAGATGACTACCACTTTCTCCGACAAAATACGTCCAACTTTCCACACCATCACAACCCAAACGAAGTCTTCTATACAAACTTTCTATAGTGTCGTCTATATATCCAAACTTATGCACTCTTACTGCTTGGATTGTTCCTAGTAACGTTCCACCTCTTGCAGCAAGTGAGTTTCCAACAGCACGAATAAAAGTAGGAAAAACTCTATCTTTGTAAAATACATCATTATCAAGTTTCATACCAAATATTCCAACAATTGCCATAGGAATAGTAGCAAGCGACATTGAAACCAAAAGAGGTAAATGAAGAGTTGTTAAAAATAAAGCTACCAATATTATACTAAGACTTATAGAAATTAAAAAAAATCTTCTAAGAAGAACCATCTGTCTTGAACAATATTTATTTGAAAGATTATGAATTAAAGGATCGTCAGGAATCATTCCTTTTATCATAATTACCATAAAAATATCCACAAATATTAAACCATACAAACACCATTTTATGACAACTATAATACTAATTCCTAAAAGAAGCGGCAAAAGAAGTGACGATGCTAATGCAAACGCAATAGAAATAGTAATTGCGACAAAAACATCTTTAATCAAAATTATAGATTGTAATGACCCCCTATACATAGTTTCATAATCAACCATTACAGCATCCTGTTCTTGTAAGAAAAAAACATCAAGTTCTTCTCCAAAATCAAGTGCAGATGCAAGTCTATCTAAAAAATCTCCAAACATTATAGAAGGAACCATCAAAGCAACACGTCTACAAGATTTAGAAAATCCAAGTTTCCACTCTGAAGCAAGATAAACTGTTTTTTTCATACTTTCAGAAATTTCTTTATAAATTTCTTTATCAGCAAGTTTTCTAAATATTTGTGCACGCCCAAGCGACAAAGTAGATATTGTTCCTGCATATGTAATAAATAAATGAATAGTATTTTGAATATTTGTTTTTTTTGCATCAAACACCAAATAAGGATATACAAAAACAAAAGCAATTCCTATAAAAAGCAAAAGATATGGAATAAAAAAAGGAAAATCACGAAATAAAAAAAGAACTGCAAAAAACATTGCAATAGAAATACCCACAATAGGCATAACAAACTTTTTTAGAAAATCGACATATGATGAAAATCCAAGTCCCGCAATTATTCTGTTCATATGTTATTCCCCAAATAATTTTTCAAAATAATTCCCCAAACATCAAAAATTATATTAAATAGTAAAAGGCAGAGCACCCACTCCCCCTTCATGGAATCTTTTAATGACTTCCCATACATCAAAATAATTGAAAATTTCTTCTTGAACCATTCTATCGAGTATTCTTCTTCTCAAATCAAGTTCTGTATAAATATCTCTTTTATCAGACATCCCAAGCATTTTTGCAATTTTTTCTTCTAAAATATAACTATTTAATAATCCACGAAATACATGTCTATCTTTTCTTGGGTCCCATAAAAAAACTTGTCTTGTAATTATCTTTTTTGTAACATCGTAATATCTTTCAAGTTCAGTAAGAGAAGTTACACGTCTTGAAGATCTTCCATTAATATCTACTGCTTGCTGAATTACAACAATATTCAAATTATCAATAGACGGAGCTGGAACATTAATAGGAGGCCCAGTTAAACGCTGAATCATAGAACGCACACTTCCCGCGTGAAAAGTAGAAAGTACCGGGTGACCAGTTTGCATCGCTTGAAATGCAATTCTTCCTTCCTCTCCTCTTATCTCACCAACTATAATGTAATTAGGACGAGATCGAAGTGCTGCAATAAGTAAATCAAAATAAGTTACATCACTCGTTTTTCCTTGCTCCCTTGTAACAAGATGTTGCCAAGTATCATGAGGCATCGTAACTTCTGGAGTATTTTCTACAGAATAAATTTTAGAATTTGGTTTTATAAAAACACACATCGCATTAAGAGAAGTAGTTTTACCAGAAGCAGTTTCACCACACATAAAAAGATTCATTCCATGTTCTAAACAAAGCCAAAGATATGCACACATTTCTGAAGACATAGTTCCCCAATTAATAATTTGTGTTATTGATACAGGAACATCACTAAATTTACGAATTGTAAATGATGAACCTTCAAGTGAAACCTCACGACCATAAATAAAATTTACACGAGAACCATCAGGCATTATTGCATCAACTACCGGGTGTGCCTCACTAATAGGCCTTTCAGCACGTTCAGCAGCATCAATCATATATTTATTCACATTTATATCGTCTTTAAATATAATGCTAGTTTCTACAGGTCCAAATTTTTTGTGAACTGTGTGAACGGCACCAACTCCAGTACAATGTATATCTTCTAAATTACTATCACGCAAAAGCGGTTCAAGTACACCATAACCAAGTCTGTTTCTTATTAAAAAATATTTAATAAATTCATAAGTAATTCTGTCTAATTTTATTTTTGAAGAAAACATTTCAGAAACAAAATTTCCTGATTGTGTTTCTCCTTCTACTTCTACAACTTCGTCAAGTAATTTTAAAAGAACATCTTTTATATCTACCAATCTATCTGGAACAGGAAGAGTATGAGCAATTTCTATTAATTTAGTCAAAACAACTTCATACAAATCCGACATTTTATTATCCATTTCTGGTTCTATTACATGATACATCATCATTGTTTGAGATATTTTATAAACATGAATAAAAATAGGATCACCAACAGGATATATAATATTAGGAGAATCGGATGCTTTTACTTCATTCATCATGACAAACTCAGGAACAGAAAGTCCTCCTGGAGATTCAATTTCCCATTTTCTAAGATATTTTTCAACATGAACAAAATTTCTTTTTGCATCATCCAAATTAGAAGTATAAACAAGATCCTGCTTTCTCTTTTTTCCTTTTTTAGATTCTAATGCATCTTCAGCCATATTCTATGTTCACCATAATAAAATTTAATTATTATTTTTAATAACTTTATTATTTTACTTTATTAGTTTAATTTCAATTAAATAATTTATATATTAATTAAAATAATTTCAATAATAATAATAATACAATAATATATTAATCCATACCTGCAATTTCAACAACGAATCCTTCTCCAGGCTCTACTTTAAACGGAATTTTAGTTGCAGTAGATTCTGCACTTCTTTTAAATCTTTTAATACTCATAATTCTAATCAATTCTCCTGCAAACTCGTGAAGTTCCGTTGTAATATAAACTTCGCTTATATTTCTAATAAGTGTAAGTAAATCATCATTTAAATGACCCGAATCAACTGTAAAAATTATAGTTTTCCCCATATTAATAAGTCTCTTAAAAAAAGAAATAATTTCAAAGACAGTTGTTTTTGACTCTCCATCTTTAACAATTAAAAAAGAAAGACAATCAAAAATAATAACATCTTTTTCATATAATTTTTTTGCACTAAATAGTCTATCAATAAAATTGGGATGAAGTTTTACATTGCCATAATACGGAAACATTGGAATATACAACATTTTATCTTTTAACAATTGATCATCTATCGGATAATTTAATGAATTCATTTGTTTTACAAATTCCATAGTGGAAAGTTCGGTTCCTACATATGTAACAGATACATTATTTTTTAAAAGACCATAACAAAATCTCTGCACAATAATACTCTTTCCAGTACCATCTGCTCCCTCTATAAGAACTATAGATTCTTTTGGAATACCTCCACCTATATTTCTTGTGAGTTCATCACGTTCAAGTGTTATATCATAAACATTTGTTTTTACAGCCATAATGTGTCTCAATAATAACATATTTTATTTAAAATAAAAAACAATAAAAAAATCAAAAAATTAACATTAACGATCAAATTAATTTGGAGTCAAAAAAGCATCACAAGTTTTTGTACCATATTGTGTAGTTACACATACTTGATACGTAGTAGACAAAGTTAAATTTTTATAAACAATAATTTTTAAAACTTCTTTTTCATTCCAAATACCAACATCAAGAACATCAGTAGATGGCTCAATAATTATTTTTCTACCTGCATCATCCCTAGAAACGTAACCATCCAAATAAATATCTGTTTGATTAACATCAAGTTTTGTTTTTCCTGTATTTAGAAGATAAATTGTAGTATTACTGATTTCATCTTTTGCATAACCTATACTTGTAATAGTCACATCTGTTTTCAAATTATTACTCATCATTTGCCACTGAGACCTAGTAGAAGAAGTAGTTTCATCAACATAATTGTTGAACACGACAACAAGACCGGTAGTAATTCCTATTATTGCAATAAACAGTATAACCTGTGCCGCAACAGTGCTTGCACCCATAAAATAACCCCCTAAATACTATATAAAAAATTAAATAAAAAAGTTAAATATTGTATATAAACTAACGACTATTCATCAA
This sequence comes from Candidatus Woesearchaeota archaeon, assembly GCA_041661165.1. Taxonomy (GTDB): domain Archaea; phylum Nanobdellota; class Nanobdellia; order Woesearchaeales; family JBAZVA01; genus JBAZVA01. The sequence goes on from JBAZVA010000006.1 coordinate 32,386, forward strand.
TTATAAAACCTTTGCTTTTCACAATTTTTGAAATAAGTCTATATGTCTTTGCATTAACGCTGACTCCTTTTATTTTCGCTATAAAAAACAAAGAAACAATGTGATCTGCGACATCCATTTTCCCATCAGATGATTCGTCTGGTTTAACATTTAATCCCTGTATATAATTTGAAAGTATTTTTGCAACTTGTGGACTAATCCAACCTATAGTTGTATAATACATTAAAACATCATTAGCATTCTCCCCACATTGTTTTGAAATATAAACCATCCATGAAAGAATTGTTGTGACTGAATTTACATTTCCTTCAATAGATACAAGAGGTATAATTGAATTAACATCCAACTTGTCAAGAGAAGTTCCTCTAAACGGTATAGATTCTGTTCTAGAAGAAGTATTATCATAAAATAAATGAGGTTCTACATCTACAGATTTATTTTGCATAGAAGTTTCATTTTGCGTTTTTTGTTGTGTCACATTACCACCTATTTGCTCAATATTTGTTTTTTGTTGTCCTGATAAATCATCATCGTCTGATTTTGAAATTGTAATATTTTCTGGAATTTCTCCAGCTAAAGTAGCATTTTCACGCCCGGCCGTAGAACCGCGAACAAACATTTCCCCTTGAACTTCTCCCGGCGAATATTGTGCACTTTGTGAAGGCATAAATCCACCTTGAGATTTATTTCCGTATGAAGGTCTTCTTATCGGAACAGGATTTCCTTCAGGATCAATTTCATAATTATCTGTCTCTGAACCAGTATCAACAAAAGGATTAAATTGATTGGTAATTACCTCATAAAGTCCAATAAATTTTTCCATATTAGATTGCAATTCAGATATTTTTTTTTGAATATCAGTAACAGATTTTTTATCAGAACCTATATCAGTACTAATACTTGCAAGTTTTGACTCCATATCCCTATATTTTTTATTTAAAGAAGTATTTATTTCTATTAAATCTTTTATCTGATCCATAATAAGATTAAGAGCACTCTGATTAACAGAACGACCAGAAACCTCTCCCTCTTTTTTATTTGATCCGCCAAAAAGACTCAAGTACACACCTCTTTTTTAAAACATTCAGCGTAACAATATTTTAAAATATAAAATATTTTTTACAGCTAACGCTATATACTATATCATATTAGATATACTCTATTTAAAAAGAAGCGTAACCACTCGAAAATTAAATCAATTTTAATTCGGCCAAAGAGAAATTCTTGGTTTGTTAAGTACATCAGGTATTGAAATTCTTCTTCTTTCTTCAGCACCTGATTTTGGTATAAGCGAAAAATCAAACTCTTCCTCCATACGCAATTCATGTTCTTGAAGTAATCTATACTCAAAAAGGAATACTTCTCCTTGCTCCATTATAGAATCATCATCATTAACATTTCTTACAATAGGATAACAAAATTTTAATTCAGGAATAACGTGATCAATATCACAAACAGTAGAAGATTCATTAATCGAAGGATTTACCTCAGAAATATTTAAAACATTTGCAGTTACTTGAGTTCCCATCACATTCAAAAATCCAATCAATGTATTCTTATATGTAACTGGCTGATTTTTTACCCATAAAACTTGTGGAACATTTGCAAGATCATAACCAGTTCCAGAAGGAGAAGTCAAATATACTGTAGAATTGTAGCCATCAGAATAATTAAAAAACAAATAAGCAGGAGTATTAGTCACAAGATTCACATAATCAACAAAATCATCTCCCGTAACATCTCCTAGAGAAATTCTTGTACCATTCGTCATAGTACCAAGAGTTATACGAAGACCATCAAAAGAAGGAATAGCAGTAATCGCACCAAGATTAGCATCACTAGAAATAAATTGCAATGCGAGATTTTTCAACTGAATTGGATAAGAACCAGGACTCAACTTTGCTCTAACTTCAAGCGCATAAATCGTCTCCGTTCCACTTGTTCTATTTTGATTTACAAGACCATCAACACTTATTAATTCAACTTTAGTTACTAATGCCTCTCTTGCATTGTTTGCGACCGCAAAAGAACGCTCTTGTAAAACTCCACTAGTACGAATAAGAACCGATGCAGCAACGGCAGCAACAAGTACCATCGCAATGAAAATTATCAATGTACCTATTCCCATCATCGCCTTTTTACTTTTAAACATAATATCTAAAATTAGAGAGTTATATATTTAAATGTTTTGATTTAAAGGGCAATTTTTACATCAAAAATCATATAAACTCACTAAAAAAAGAGAAAAAGCAGATTTAAAGTATCTAAAACATATCAAAATGATACATAAAATAGAAAAAATCATCACATAATTAAAGTATCAATATAGTATCATAATGATATACTTATAAAAAGCACAATTCTAATAAAAAAGAAATTAAAATAAAAAACGTATCAAAATGATATACAAATACAATGAAAACGTTTATATATAAATAGATATCATTATGATATATTTAACATATTAAACTACATCAAACTTCGTTCGTTTCCAAAATTAAAAGAATAAGGAAAATAAAAAATGGTAAAACAAAATAATCAAAATACAAATGATTTGATACACATAAGAGTTGGAAAAGAAATAAAAGAAGAAATGGAAAAATTAATTGATTCTGGACTTTTTACAAATCAATCAGAAATTGCAAGAGAAGGAATAAGAAGTATAATTCTAAAATATAGAAAAGAGGAAGATAAAAATGAGAAATAATAATCTTCTTCCAAAAATAAAAGAAAAAAGTAATCTTTTAAGAATAAAGAATGATAATAATAATAATAATAGTGATGGTGGTAATGGTAACAATAACACTCACAACATTCAAAATAACAAAATACTGTTTTTATTTGCAACAATACTAATATTAACATTAATATCAATAACATCTACAAATACTCATGCACAAGATGTGGATATAAAATTAATATTACCAGACAATGTAACAGAATCAAATACTACAATTCTAACAGAAAAAGACGATTTGTTATTCTACGTATGCCCAAATACGGACGTAACAAACATAAAAGCATCGATGGTATGTAAAGAAAATTTCAAATTCATAGATCTTGATACAATTCCTTGGAGTAACAATTGTTACCTTACAAAGTATGATTTAGAAGACATAAATTGTCAAAATTTACAAATTATGTTTGAATACAAAGAAGAAAATCAACAAATAAAACTTACAAAAAATATCGCAATAGGTAAAAACTCAAATATACTAGGTTACATCTTAACTAAACAAAACGCAAATGGCGGATTTGATCAAAATCCATTATATACAGCATATGGAATTTGGGTAATGGCAAATTATGGAGATATTTATTCAGATGAAATGAGTGCTGCAATATCCTGGCTAAAATACAATAGAGATGAAGAATTCAAATGTTGGCCAAAAAATTCATGTGACATCACAACAACTTCAACAATTTTATTATTATTAAAAGAAGCAGGATTTAATGATGAATTAAGAATAGTAAATGATGCAAAAATTTGGATAGAAAAAAATCAAAATTATCTTTCAAATAGCAAATGGACATTAAGACTTGACGCAAATGAAGTATATGTAAAAAACGATGCGACATGTAATATAACATATGAAGGAATAAAAGTTCAAATAAATATAAGTGTAAATACAATAAAAGAATACAACATAACCGTAAACAATAATAAAGACATTAAAGTCGATTGTAGTGATGAAGTCCAAACAACAATTTTTGATCAATTCAATTCAGTAGTATATTCAAAAGATCAAAAAAATCTTCAATATCATATAGGAGACGCGTGTTGGGGAACACAACAATTTCAAACATGTAAAGAATATTCAAACGATAATTTTGTAAAATATGCAATAAATGTAGATGCAGCACAAGAGTTCATGTATAATGATTTAAACTTAACAATTACAAATGATACTAGAGTATCTTGTTCAATAAGATACGGTGGACAATTAGCAACATTTTCATTACCACAAAATAAATCGTATGAATACAGTTTATTAGTAAATCAGGAAGATGATGTAATAGTAAATTGTGATTACAATACAAAAATCACGATATATAATGAGGATTATATCGTATCAATATCAAATACTACAAAAAATATAACATACACAATAAGAAATAATTGTGACATAACTAACAAACACACTGTTTGTGATGTAAAAGCAACATCGGCAAGTATTGCAGCAGGCACAAACCCTGAACTTTCAGAATTAGCTTACAACTGGATGTTAAACAACACAATAGAAGACGTAGTAGGAGAATATATTATTTCAAAAGATATTCTTTCAAATGAATTATTTTTACTAGCAACAACCGAAGACTATTATGAAGAAGCATCTCCTATAATGGATTGGCTCACATATAATCAAAATAATGATGGTTCTTGGGGACACAGCACAAAAATACGAGAAAATTTAATTGAAACAATATATGGTGCTTTAGCTCTTGCGAAATTTGATACTGCATCTTCAAAAGAAGGAATAAAAGATGCAAAAGAATGGACAAAAGATTACGAACCAGAGTCAGGTTGGGGAGATGTCGAAAAAGATTCGTTAGCATTCTGGGCAATTAAAGATCAAATACGACCGTTTTTGAAAAGTACGCCCGGAATAATAAATATCAATCAAGATGAAGTACAAGTAAACATAGTAAATCCGACTGATTTTAACATAAAAGATATATCGTTTGAATTTACTGATGGTTTAGATAATTTTGTGTCTGTAGAACCAGTTTCAGAAATATTCAAAAAATCATACAAAAGAATAGTATTAAAATTAAAAAACAAAAAAGAAGAAACACATTATGGATTTATAATAATAAAAAATAGAAATTACCAATTAGCAAAAATTCCCGTAATAACATCAAAGTTACCAGAACTTGGATTCACATTACCACAAAATACCATAATTTATGGAGACAAAACAAAAGTTCGTGCTTCAATTCCATATAAAACAAACGGAACTTTTGCATGTACTCTTAAATGGGACACAACATTAGTAGACAAAGTATTTACAATCACAAATGAAAACAATATTGAAGTAACTATAGAAACAAAAGAAGTAAAAAGACAAACCAGAAATGTTACAGGAGAATTAATCTGCACTAAAGATCAAAATAGCATAAGAAACTCAGTATCAATAAATATTGATCAATATGTAACAAAACCATTTGACGTGAAACCAAAATCACTTATAATATTAGAAACCAAAAAAGATATTTCCTTCGAAATAGAAAATTTAATAGATAAAGCAATAACTGTATCTATAGATTTTGATAAAGATGACGGACTGCTAGAAATAAACAAAAGAAAAATCACTATAAACCCTTACGAAAAAGAAAACATAACAATAATAAATTTAATTCCAGACGAACTTAATTTTACACAAGATTATGAATTAATAATATCATCACTTGGACAAGAAGAAATAATACCATTAAGAGTCGCAATCATAGAAATCGCCGATACAAAAACATCATTTACCAACCTTTACATAATACTTATACTGCTTTTCATATTCACAATATCATGGGGATATTTAAAAGTAAATAAATTAGTAAAAAGTAAAAAACAACAAGATATTTTAAAAAACATAGTTAACTCATTAAGAAAAAATAAAATATATATTTCTGTTTTTGCACCTTTTTTAGAATCCTTTTTAGAAAGCAAATATCCTATAAAAATAGCAGCAGATTCCTCCACTAATGATAAAGTAACTATAGATTCAGATATGATTGTAGCTGTTAAATTTATGAAAACGATAGGAAAAGACGAAAAAACAATCACAGAGAAACTAAAAGCACAAGGATTCAATGACGCATATATCAAGGAACTTCTAAAACAGACAATATAAAAAAATCACACAAAACTTTTTACCAGCCTTTCATACATGTGTAAATAATCACACCAATTTAATTACTTATTCTAAAAAACAAAATTAATCACTGCATACAAGTCCGCTTGCTGGTAAAATATTTCGTCATAACGTGTAGACAAAAGTTCTCTAATACATCAAGCCAAGCTTCTCGTCACAGCACCTAAGAACAACAGCCCGACAGCAATTAAAAACAAAACAACCGCCTGAACTAACATCACGGCAAACTGTTTATCCTTAAACTTATATCTAATCGTGCAAAAACTAATCAACCCACCAGAAATCGCAGCAAATATATACGCAAGTCCCATAAAAAGACCGTGAGACAAAACAAAAAGTAATGACACATTAAGTGGAACAAAATAAGTTGAGGTAGAAGAAAACAAATGACCTACAAAAAAAACTAATTTGTTAATCATTTCTCCAACAAACACAGCAAATATTGACGCAATAAAAGTCAATGCAAAAATTGCACCCGCACCAATTATAATAGAAGTTATAACAATTAAAAATAATTTAATAAAATTACCCCAGAAAACAGAACCCATTAAATATGAATAATATGTTCCATAAGTATTAGTCTTCGTATAATAAACTTTACTAGGCTTCGTACTATTCTCATAAATCAAATACTCAAAATATCCATCATAATTCGCATTCACAACTTTACAATCCGTCACTATATTTTGTATTTGAAGAAGTACATTTGTATCACAAAATTCATCATTTAAAACTTTAGAAGAAAGCATTCTACTTGTATCAGAAAAAGAAGAAATAACTTGTCTTTGTTCACCAAATATAACGTCAGAAGCATTATTAGGTAAAACAACATACCAAAAAGAAAATGCAACCAGAAGTCCTAAAAAAACAAAAGAATAAACACGAATCATTTTTTTTGAATGTTCCAAAAAAGAAGCAAATGAAACTCCTTCTTTCTTCTTCTCAAACAAATTAATGCGCTTCAAAGTAGTTATAAAATCTTCAGATTCCAAAGTTTTTACAATTACAGGAACAAGAGCAATTACACAAAATGCTATAAACAATATTGAAGAATACTCAGGAAATAAATAATATGATAATAAAATCGCAAAAGTAGCACACAAAATAACGTAAACAAACAAAAGTATCGGCTTTTTCTCATTCTTTTTTGTTTCTAACATTTTTTCTATCGCCATATTTAATCTCCACACATCAAATTATACTAAAAAATAAAAATACATAAAACTGTATAATATTAACACATTTTACAAATATCTCACAAACGTCAAAAACCCAGTATGCTGCGAACCAACTGTAGAAGGCCTTATAACTCTTCCACCAACATCCCAATATCTTTCTTGAAGTTCAACTGTTTTTATCATAATAAAATCATCATCTCCTAAAAAAGCATTCACAAACTCAAGTACTTGATTCGTACAAGGTGAATAAGACACAATATACGCACCATGTGAAAGTGATTTTTTCATGTGCGGCACAACTTTAAAAGGCTCAGGAACATCAAGTATAAGTAAATCAATTTTATTCTCAGGAATTCCTTCATAAATATCCGCCTTAATAAATTTAACATTTTTTAAATCAAAACTCTCGACATTCTTTTTTGAATGCTCGATATGATCTTCTCTAACATCCACTGCAAAAATTTTTGCCTTTGGATTTAACTTTGCTAAAAACACAGTAAGTCCCGCACTTCCAACACCACAATCAATTACGCGCTTGTAATCATTTCCTACAACAGAAATTATATGT
>JBAZVA010000006.1:40011-41134 GCA_041661165.1 Candidatus Woesearchaeota archaeon
GAGAAAGTCCCGTTAATAATCTTAAACTCAACATCTTTATTTGTTTTAAGAAGTTCACCTGCTTTTGCATTTAGTAAAACATCTTTCTTAATAACTCCGCTATCAGTACAAAAATCTCCTTGTTCGTTCCAAACAAAAGGTCGTTCGTATTTTTTCGAAAATAATAGTTTCAATTAGTTCCCCTCGCATATTTATTAACAATTCTTTCTTAATAATTTTACTCTATATTTGATACTAAAATAATATTTAACATCAATAAAATTATAAATAACTATTTAACTTAAACTTATTCATACTCATCAAATCTTTCTTTTAATCGATCTATATCTTTTCTTAACTTCATCATTTCTTCTTTTTTAGTCATAGAACTTTCAAAATTTAGATTATAGTCGTCTTCACATTTTTCTATATCGATCGCGACATCCGCTACATCTTTTTTACTCTTCGCTTCCAATATTATTTTTTCTTGTAATTGTTTATCATATCCTCTTTTATCAAACAATTTTCTTACCATTCCTTCATCATGTTCCGCCATAACTTTAGCTGCAAATATTACAAGCGAATCGAACATTTCTTCTTTCGCATTGATTCTCTTTACTTCAATATTTTCTTTTTCTTCCTCTTCTTCTTTAAACTCAGATACTGGTTCAATTGCCGAAATCATATCTTTATAATTTATACTTTGAGATTTATGTCTTGAAAGTACAATTGTAAGTATTGTAACAGAAAGCACAAACACAAACACAAATACTAAAAAGAATGCAGAGTTCGTAAAATTCAATTTATTACTTTTCACTGAAGGAATAACTAACTCATCTACAGGGTTACACATTAAATTAAGACATTTATTAGTCTCGCAATCTCTATTAAAATGACATGTCTGATAAAGTAAACATTTTTTCACACAATATCCTCCACAATCAATATCTCCTTCATATCCATTTAATACCCCATCAAAACAAGTAGGTTCTAAAGGTTTAACTTCTTCCACAGGAGTAGTTTTCAAATTTAAAGTAGAAGCAAATACTAATCTTCCTTTACCTATATCATCAAATTCATAATGATATTTTTCATTAGATTCGCTCACAATATAAGTAAATTCTTCTGTCCAAGAATCAGGCAT
>JBAZVA010000007.1:0-39507 GCA_041661165.1 Candidatus Woesearchaeota archaeon
TTATTTATACTTCTGGCAAAAAACGCTTCTGCATCTTCTTCTGAGGAAAAATGCCAATCTACTGTATGAAACAATTTTTTCCATATATCCTGATAAGATGTACCCCTTTCTAGTTCGTTGGCTAAAGACATAACAAGAGCTTCAACTTCCTCATCATCATTGAAAAAGGCTCTTTTTTCTTTTATACGAGTCAGAAAATGTACAATTTCATGAAAAAAAACAAACCTGTATTTTTCAAAAAAATCCTCATGTTCCAAAAGAGCTTTGTTTATTTTCATTTTTTTTGCGTCTGTTAAAGCATATTTTTTATCCAAAGATATTATTTCTATAATCAAATCATCTAATTTGTCAATTGATATTTTAAATTTATTAAACATGTTCCTGACTGGAACACTATTTTTTAATATGTCTTTTATAATTGACGCAATCTGGCCGTCGTCTAGTAATAGTTTTTTACCGTTATATATAAGTTTATACTTAGATGCTTCTTTAAACCACGCCATAAATTATATCTCTAAAAAATTAAGATAAAATTCTGTCTTATTTACTGTTTGTTTTTCTCCATTATCATATAAAATTATTATATAACCATTATCTCCTGGGTCTATTGAATATACTTTACCGTATTTTTTACTATATTTATGTTGTACCCTGTCGTCTGCCCTTAATTCTGGCTCTATTCCAGTATCTAATTTAAAAACTCCATTATCTATAAGAGATACTGCTGCTTTGTTTATACCACAGTATGGAGTTATTATTTCGGCTATAAGCCTCTTTATTTCTCTTTTTATTTCATCCTTTTCTTCGTGTACTTTAAATCCAACAATTGATCTTGGTTCAAGTTTTATATTATCAACAAAAATTCTAATTCCACCAACCTTTATACAATTCCCTGATCGGAAAACCGACGATCTAACTATTATATGAATAGGCCATTCTCTAAAAAGAAAATACGCAATTGGTTTTGACACAAATACTATAGGATTATGCACTATACTACTTATATGACCATTTTCTAATATGTCTCTTAAAAACAACAAATTAGTAGGGAAAACCCACTCAGCACCTTCCCCTATCATTTGTGGATCAAAAAAATAATTCGATCTTACTGGAAAAAGATTCTCTTCGTTTATCCAAGTACTATTATATTTCAAACTTGATATTGCTTTTGTAGCTAAACGACATTCAAAAGAAGTAAGCCAACCAACATTATATCTATGAAAGGAGTCCTGAATAGACTTTTCAAATGGGTCTTGCGGGTTATAAACGCTTATAGCCTCTTTTTTGAATTTCATTTTTATTTTTTCCTGCCACAACCACAGCCACCCGACGACTTTGGAGCGGGTGGCGTGATAACAGTAGTTCTGAAATTTTTTACGGAATTTCCCTGAAAAACAGCGACATTTGGAGAAGGTAATTTCACAGAACCCGATGAGGTTTTTTCACTAACTACCTTTACAGGCTTTGCCTTACCCATTCTTTTATTCCTTAAGTTCTGGATTTGCAACTCAAAGACTGTCCTGTTCATTATTTCCCCCTTTCCCATTTTTTTTGTCACTATCATCGTCAAAAATATCTTTATATCCCTTTTGGCGTTTTTTAAATTCTAGTTTTCTTTGACATATTTTATCATTACAAGTTGGACCAACAGATCCAAATGTTTTTTTTAGGATTCTACCGCAAATCTGACACCTACGCATAATAGCTCCTGGCTAAACATCTATTACTGTAGTTTCTTTCAGATTTTCAAGTTCCTTAACCATGTACATTTTTAACTCTGGATCATCAATCTTGTTAATTGCAGATACAAAAATTTGTTGGAATTTGTCTACTACTATTTGTACGTTTTTTAATCCGCCAGAAAGTTCTGCTTGTAGTTTTATCAACTCTGCTGATTGCTTAATTATCTTTATTAACATATCGCAGTTTTTTATTGTTTTATCTTCACTTTCACTTTCACTTGATGCATATTTCCATGCCTTGTCTTGCAAAATAGATAAATATAATTCTATTAAATTAACCTTTTCAATTTTAGAATTTATAAAAGAAAGCAGATGATTAGCATAATGTCTACGCATAATCATCTGTTCTTGTTTTAAGTAATGTCCTTTAATGTGAGTTCTCACATTATTGACATTCATGTTTTCGCCTTTTTTTTGGAAAAATTCAACAACACTAGTAAATCGTCTACATTTTTCCCATAGTTCCTCTGCTTCTTTTCTGTTTTCACTTTTACAAAACTTACATCTATTGTCATGAATTTGATCTTCGTCGGATATTTTGTCTAATATTTTAAAATATCCATTTAAATCTTTATCAGATTCTATAATTTCATTTTTCACTATCTCTGTTTTTAGCATATTGTTCTATACTTCCCAACATCCTTGAATCAAGATGTTCTTTGCAAGCCATATCAACAAGCTCTAACATATGTCTTGTAGATATTTGGCCTGCCCTATACTCTTCTAAAATTGTCTTAAGTTCCTCGTCAAGTTCTTTCGAATACTCAAAATCATACAATCCATTCATTTTCTTTTCCTCTGGCTCTTTTGATTTCTTTTTCAATACAAATATCAATTAGGGTTACGATTTCATCAAGCACTTGCTTGGCCCTATGAGGACTATCCATAGGCACTAACTGGTTGTTTTCACCAGATAATAAAAATTTAACTTTCTTGAGTATATCTTTGTTGGCTTTAACTAAACGTTCTTCTAATAAATCTTTTATTAATTGTAAAGCTCCACTCTGCGTAGAAAATAAAATTCTTTTTATTTTTATAATCTGTCTTTTCAGCTTAGAATATCTTCTGATATTGTGCTTTGCCAGAGTTTTATCATTATATATTTTTGACACCCAGCTCATTTTTTCTTTCTAGTGCTACCTTTTTTAATAGTGCTAGCTTTTATATTCAATAATTGAGCAGATGCAGGTGTTGAATTACCTTCAATTTTATCAAGAGCCCAATCAATTATCATCCCTGATATCCAATAAATGACTTTCTTTTCTATCCACCTAGGTATCCAATTTACTATTTTTTGATCCCATAAAGTATATATGAAAAAAGTCAATTCTTTCCCAAATTCAATTTTAGCCTGATGAGCTTGTTCTTTTGTTGAGCCAGCAGGGACTATTTTTTCAGAAACCTCATTTACTATTTTAACTACTTCTGTTGAAATATCTACTATAAATCTAAAACCAGACACAAAATTTCCAACAGTAGGTTTCCAGCCAGTAAATTGTTCCTTGGTCTTTTTAATAATTTCTGCTATATCTTCGGCATTATCTTTTATAACATCTGCAAATTTGTCTTCTCCAGGAGTTAAATTGTCAAGATTCTTTTCGGATTCTTCTAGTCTGTTTTTGACTCCAGTATCCAGTGCTGGTAAATCTGGATTATTCCCGTTTGCGTAATTATCATTTATGTAATTTTGTAAAAAACTCATTTTGGCATTTTCTCCATTTTGTTCTTTTCTACCAATAAAAGAGACAATTCGTCTAAACTTACTTTATTAGACATTGTTTTTGACAATACTCTGTTTGCCCTTTTTAAATAATCTAAACGTTCTCTTAAGTTTAATAGGAATTTTTCCCCATTACTACCTTTAGGATTCTTTGGCAAATCAGAATCAATTACTTTAATTAAAACATCAGAAGTTTCTGACTGTACCCTATCTACATCTCTAGCCAAAAGTACAGTTTCTTTTGGTACATAAACGCATCCTGGCATTAAAATGCAACCATGTAAAATAACTACTAATAAAAACACATACATTTTCATAGTTTTCTCCTATATTTTAACAAACTCCATATCTATTGCATATTCATTACTTAAGTTTTCAAACTTTTTGTCCGCTTTTTTCTTTAATACAAAAGCTTTATTTTTATTTATATCGTAATGAATATATTCATTTCCAGAAAAAGAACCAGAAACTTTAACAAATCCAACTCTATCAGAATATTTATAATATTCCTTTATACAATTCCCATCTTGCTTGCATTCTATAGCGTTTTTATTAATTGACGAAGAATTTCCATGTATTTTAGATGTAATATATTTATTAATAGAAAACCCAACAATTTCAGCTAATTCATCGCTGTCATCATTTCCTAACATTTCTATTAACGACGGATATTTACTTATTGCTTTTAATTGATTTGGAGTTGCCTCTTTTATTGCTTGGGCTGTTTTTACAAATTCCTCAGAACTACCAGATATAACATTAAACATTTCGTCAACCCCAAGATGTTGATCCTCTGGTTTAGGCATTCCCAAATAGTCTAATTCATTATAGTCTGGTTTTTTCCCTTGTACTATATCATATAATTTGTCCATGGTTCCAATTCCCATGGCTTCTTCCCATTTCTTTTTTTCCCGATAAGCTTCAGCCATTGGATCCATTTTTTTCTCCAATTTCTTGTGAATAACAAAGTATTGAAGCAACAGCATCATAAGCATGTTCGCTCAGAGAATCCATCTGTGGCAGTTTCAGTGCTTCTAACCTATTCTTGACCGACTTTTTAATTTGAGATTTTGTGGCCTTTATTTTTTGCATTTTTTATTTTCTTATCAATACAAATTTCTGGTATTTTTATTTCAAAATTAATATCTTTGCTCTCGTGCATAAATGTTAAAATATTAGCAATTGCATCATAAGTGTGTTCTTCGTTATATTTAGTATTGTCTATTTTTAATTGCTGTAAAAGTCCTATAACACTTTTTCTCATTTCTGACTTGGTTGCTTTGCCTTTCCCAGTAATAATTTTTTTTACATGAGTTGGATATACGGTAATAACTTTAATTTTATGTTTTCCGCAACAAGCCAAAATAACTCCAATACAATTAGATATTTGTGATGTTATAAATCCTCCTGAAAATGATCCTGTTTGTTCTATTATAACCAGCTCTGGACAGTTTTCTGATAAAAAAGAATCTATAATTTGAAAAATAGACCATAATAATAATGGTCTTTCCTCTTTTGGCTCAAGAACAAATGTGCCTGCTTTTATTTGGGAATATAATTCACCTTTTGTGTTTTCAAGGCTAGCAACGGCATATCCCAAATTACGAGTACTACTTGGATCAAATGAACATATTTTCATGAATATCTCCAAATCTTATATAATTATACAAGTTTTAGAGATGTTTTCCTTTTAATTATCCACAAAGATTAGAATCTCCCAAGAGCACTTTTCTGCCTTCTAATTGTAATAAAAAGTTTTTTAATTCATTTTCATCGTCAATATGAGGAGATAATACTTCCAGAATATCTTTGTTTTCCGAAATAGTACCGCGTTCAATAATTAAATTGCCATCTGAATTTATTTTAAGTGTCATTATTTATTCTATATTTGTAACAAAAACTGTGTTTTCGATGTTGTAATTAAATATATGTAGGGATTCTCTACAAAAATTATATATTTTGAATATAATATTAAGTATTAGCCTTGAGGACCAATATCTGGATCAATTCCGTTTGCATCCTGAATAGCATTTGCAGCGTCTTGTACTGCCTTAAGAAGTTCTCCTGCTTTTCCTTTGGGAAGAGTTTTGGTGCATTGAGTTACTTCTTTTCCATCAACAGTAATAACGACTTTGTATTCTTGTAGTTCCATTTTAATCTCCTTTAAAAGATATACAATTATACATATTTAAATCCAAAACATTTTTTTAATCTACCATAAAGTCATTCCACTATGGCCCCTGATTCTCTTAATTGTTTTACTTTTTGTTTCGAATATTCTAAAAAATTCTGGTATTCAATCTTTTGTTGCTTCTCACGTTCTATTTCCTTTTTAGTCATTTTAGATAGTCTTAATCTTTCCTTTTCTATTTCTTCTTCTTTTTCCCTGTTAATACGTTCTTCAAAATCTTTGTCTAATTTTTCTTTCTCCTCTTTGCGAGTTTTCCATTTTCCGTTGAACAGTGCTTCTATAACCTCAGGTCCAGGATTATAATCGTGTTTTGAAATATAGTGTTTCACTAACTCAGGACATCTATATTCTTTATTTTTATATATTATAAGATAACTTCCGTTTCCAGCGTAGTCATCTCCTTTATTATCTTTGTTTTCTTTTTCACAAATCTCACAATCATGCCATCCGCAATGATTCATAACAACATATTGTTTTAAATCAGAATTTAATAAATCCAATACTTTCTTTTTAAGTTTCTGATCATCCCATCCACAATATTTTGATTCCACACTATCGCCTAACCATCCCCATGAATATCTATTGGGGATTTCTCCACATCTACTATAATCATGAGGAATTTTATCAGGGTTTTTTAATTCCTCTGATGTTAAATCTCTTTCCACATCATAATCCAATTTGCTTCCGTCTGGAATATACATTTTAATTCAAGACTCTGCAAAAGTTACACGCAGTGTTAGACGTTTTCCATTCTTCGCTATTTTCATCATATCCCCAAGATAGTCCATATTTAAAAGCTAATGAATTCATACATCTGGTACAAGAATTTGCGGCTATTAATATTGATTGACCAAGAGTATAATCTCTGCTATTCGCCATTGCTAATACTAAATCTTCGGACCATGTACTTAGCCCACTAAATATCTCTTTGCTACCCGAGGCTTCCCACTTTTCTGGCCATTCTTTGTCTGTCTTTTTAATTTGTTCTCCACCACACAAATTACATTTTCTTCCTTCCGTGCCTCCAATCCAACCATATGTTTTACAAACGTCATCGGCAGGATGTTTGCATCCATCAACTTCTTCTTTAACAATCATTTTAAGACACTTATGGATTAAAGCAGACGGAAACATGCTGTGTTGATATATGAATTCTCCTTTTTCAATAGCAACATTGTATTCGTCAATTGACATCTTATTTCCGTTTTTATCTTCGTACCACAATGAATGCAATTTAGAAATATCAATATTCATTTTTATTCTCCTCTTCTACTGTTCTCATGTCAAATTCCTGTACACTAATTACATCAAAATATCTCCTAAGCATATCTCTAAGATCACCGTACAGTGCCTCGGCATCATATTCTCTGGCCTCAATTTTAATATTTATATGGTATTTTAAAAGCATTTATATCCACCTTATCCTCCCTGTACATCAATGTGAACATCTTTGGTTTTCTTGTAATATTCTGATTTCTTTTTTGATTCTATCAGTTTTCCCATTTTAGAAATTATTTCTTTTACATTATCAGAACATTCTTTCCCAATCATGCCATCCTGATCTATTGTTATGTTTGAACCATCAGGCGGAATCCGTATAGTTATTTCTTTTCTTTTACTCATTTTTGTATCTCCCGCTTAACCACTTTGGCAACGTACTCTTTTATGTTCTTAGGAGCAAAACGCACTACATTAGAAAAGATGTTTTCAACAGAAATAACCGTTTTGCCTGATTTGTTTCCAATCCTGGAAGATACCACCTGGCCCAATTCACTTGATTCTCCTTTGTACTGAGAGATGACCGAAACCAAATATTGAGATGTATTCTTCCATTTTTTTGATCTTATAGTGCTAACAAGACCATAAATAACCAGAATAATATTACTTAAAATACTTATAGCCTTTTCTATATCCCCCAATGTGTTTAATATATCAACCATTGTAAACTCCTTGCATATTTTCAAAAATTACCTCTCTGCTTTGAGGATACATACTAAAAAACTTTTCTCTTGTAATTCTATTACATAGTGATGACACCATATTTAATAATATCATTTTACAGAATGACGCATCACCGCTGTTAGCCCTGACAGAGTTTAAAGAAAAATACAAAACACTCAACATAGAAACAAGACGCACAGAACCCAAATTATTTCTTGAACTCTTAATCATTCCTATCATTCCTTGAGAATATCTAACCGTTGGTTCTTTGCTATCTTTGGGTTTTTTTTTGAAGCAAGATAGTGCTTCAAATGTTTCTTTTGTAGTTAAATTCCCAACACCTTTTATCAAAAGAAGCAATTCTACTTTGTATAATATAGCCCCCATCAATCCATCAATTTCGTATATAAAATTCTCTCTTGTTAGAAAATAATCTTCCAACATATCTATACAGGTTTCTTCATTCCCGTCTATTATTCTGTCTACAAATTTCCATACATCAAATTCTATAACATTTGCTGTAATCTGTCTAACATCTTCTAGGGTTATTTTTCTTCTTGATCCTATATATGTTACCAGTTTTTTAATTTCTGAGTATATCAAATCTGCATTACCATTTTTCAATTCATTCAAAAGATTTATTGACTCATCATCAATTTTTCTTTTAAATTTTTTCTCGCATAAATTTTCTATCCATGGTTTACAATTTTTAGAATCAAGTTCCATAGGGGCTTCTAATACTTTGCCAATTTTCTTTATCTCTTTATATAAATTAGAACTTGAAGCTATTACTGTTTTGCCATTTATCTTTGTTGTAGTTGGTGACTCTATTATTAAAACACATTTCTCATTAACGTATTTTAGATAATCATATATTATATTATAATTTTCTGGCAATCCTTTTAGTCTTATTACCTTATTTCCGTTAGAAAATATTTCTTTTTCTACCAAGTTTATTATAACACGATCCACTCCATCAGAAGTACCATCCAAAATAGTTACATTCGATGTACCAAATTTATCTAATATAAGATTGACAGCTTCACTGCAATCATACATATTCCCGCTTATCCAGAAAACTGGTTTTTTAACCGACATTAATTATCCCAAATTAATTTGATTCTGCAACTGGAGCAAAGAATATAATTCTTTTACTTTCCTCTGGGTCGTCCAGGAATTTACAAAAAACCAAATCATCTTTCCCCATAAAACTAAATTCATAACAATTAGAATTGCCAAACTTTAAAACATCTGAGAAAAGCCCAATTGCATAATCATCAGAAAGTTCTTTTTCTTGGGCAAAAGACTCAAATTTGTCGAGTTCTATGCTGGACTCAAAAACGTTATGGAAGTTTGTTTTACATGATAGACCTGAAGATGAAAGATTTATATTCAGAGGAATACATCCACGACGTTTCTCATATTCTGAATCCCTTATAGATTCCATGTCTTGTACAAGAGAACTATATATAGTGCCAGAAATTTGTGCCGAAAACTTTCTAGAGCTTAATCTTTCGATTTGCTTGTTATATGGTAAATAATTTATATAATCTATTGGTATTCCGTCTATAATAACTTGTATATTATCTGATTTAAACAAATAAGTTGTCTGGCCAAAAATCATATTTATTGAAGTAGTATCAGAAAAAAGCCTAGATAATATTTTTGCTTGTTCTGCAGGAATAATATATCCATTGCTTTTTTCATTATTTTCAAACTTTTCAGTATTTGAGTTATCTCGGTTTATGATTACAGCAAACTTTTCTCCGTCTCCACATACAAATCTTGTTTCTTCTTTTTTGAATTCCATATACATCTGTTTATATTTTTGTTTATATTCTTCGACACCAGCCCAAGGTATTATTTGATCTACACAATCGCAAAACAAATTAGAAGATATCTGGAAATTAACCTTAGAATTTACCTTTTTTAACTCAACATCGGCAGGTTCTGGAATAACTTGGATTTTAATACTTCTTTTTTGGCCAATTATATTTCTGGACAAATTGGTTTTCCCGTCCGACTTTATATCTAAGCGGTCCTCATCACCAGCAGCGTCAACAATATCTCTCATTCTTTTAACGCTAACCACAGCATCACCAGGCGAATTGATACTTAGAGATTCTCCATTTACCAAAGTAAATAAGGCTTTTATGTATCCATTACTGGTTGCCAACATTAATTTGTCATTTTCTGCTTTTATAGATAGATAATCTAATTTATCATAAGCCTGGCGCTCATTGGCAACTACATATACCAGTCTTTCTAATATAGGACTTAAAAGTTTCTTGGTTACGGTAAATTCCATTTTTATTTCCTCATTAAACAGTACAATTAATCAAATATACAATATCATATACAAATTTCAAAGACTTTTTTCTATTTGCCATTCCCCATTTTCAAAAATTAAATTATCATCTCCATATATTTTGCCGCCATTCTCTAGCCCACAAACCATATCCCAATGGATAGTGCTATCATTAGTCCCGCCCGTATTAGTATAAGCACTACCTAGTGCTACATGAAAAGTTCCTCCTATTTTTTCATCAAAAAGTATATTTTTTGTGTATTGCTTTACTTGCCTATTTAACCCAAATGCCAATTCTCCCAATACCCTTCCGCCTTTAACTCCAAGCATAGTGCTAAGGAATTTATGATTTTTCCCGCAAGAATAATCAACCACTTCCCCGTTTTTAAAAACCAATACTACATCAGAAACTTCTACGCCATCGTAAACAGACGGAAAATCAAAAACTATTTTACCTTCAGTAAACGTTTCTAAAGGAGTTGTATATACTTCACCATCAGGAAAATTTTCTTTTCCAGCACAGGTAAGCCATTTTCTTGTCTTAGGAACAGAAAAACATATATCGGTCCCCTTTGCAGTAGTTATTCTAAATAATTCAAATTTCGACAACTTCTCTATAAGAGAATTTTGGGTTTTTTCAAAATGTTTCCAATGATCTATTGGATTTGCAAAACACATAAATGATGCATTATATACAAATTCTTCATATTGCAACAAAGACATTTCTGCTTCTTGAGCAGCAGCTATTGATAGAGGATATTGAGCACCAACCCTTGCCAAAAATTCTGGCTTACCAGTGGCACATATCCTCTCAAGCCATAAATCGTTTATTGGCTTTTGTGCTTCCGATGACATGGTTATTTTATTGTGGTCTACTTTCGTAAATCTTTTAGTATTTTCTTCATTCCAGATAGTTAGCCATTTAGTTGCTAATTTAACCTGTTCTACTTCTGCTTTATTATAATATTTTAATTGATTTTCCTTTGCATTCTCATAAAACAAATCACTACAATACTCATCGGTTAAAGACAATATTGGGTTTGCACCCCTTTTCATTATTTGTTTATAGCATTCTCTAACCATTGGCAAAGCAGATACTGGGCTCTCTATAACAACAATATCATCCTCTTTTACATATAGAGAATAATCTATAAGTATTTGCACATATTTAGACAAACTCATGTTAATCTCCACAATCCCCAGTATGATCCGATGGCCCAGAAACAATATTTCCTTCAATTGAATGAGTATTGTAGGCTGATAATAATTTTAAAAGATCATCATCTCCGATTGTACCTGTTTGACGTAATCTCATGACCAAATCAACATATTCGGCTGGACGAAGAACCCTGACAAGACATGATATGTTTTCAATTAAACTTTTATTTTTTACCATAATATTCTCCTCTTAAAAATCAAAATTCTCATACAAGTTTCTAGCTTTAAATTTACATCTCTGTACAGAGTTATCTACTCCTTTTCTATTAACTTTCATTCCTCTTGAGTTTAGTATTTCTACGATTTCCTCGTATCTATATCTCTCTATATATAATTCAAAAACAGCTTTCTCAAAATCGGATAATTTACATATCAGTTTTGCCTTCTTGGAATCCTGGTCCTCCTTTTTTTGTATCTGTTCGTCTACGTCTAGATCATCTGAGGCTATCAGGTTTTTAAGTCTTAGTTCATCATTTCCAGCATCATGACTAGAATCTATCGAAACTGATATATTTAAAGCTTTCTTTTTGTGCTGGTTATTTCCTTTTATAATACTAAACAAATGTCTTTTTAAACATAAAACAGCAAACGTCTTAAACTTGCCACGAGTCGGGTTAAAATCGTCAACAGCCTTATACCTCAAAGCAAACAAGCATTCTTGTACAATATCATCATTAGCCAACCCAGCAATCACAAATTTCCTACAAAACATATCAATATACGGTTTCATGTACTTGCAAATTTCATCAAACGCAGTGGTATTATTTTCATATTTGATTTTTTTTATCAGATCAAAAATATCATTTTCTTCTTTACCGATAGTGGCGTCCCCAATGGGACTTTTTTTCATTTTGTCTCCTTTCCTTTTAAATGACAAAATAATATAGAATTTGCAAACCACTGATCTAATAGTCGTTCTGGGTTTATTCCATAGTTAAGACATCTATAGATTTCAGATAGATAATCCATTATTTGGTTTATTTTAACTATATCAAAACGTGAGGCTTCAATTGTTATTCTTTTCTTGTCTTCTTCTGTCAAAACTAGTCTTTCAATTGTTTTGGGAGAAGTCAGTGCTATGAATAGATATCTTAGGTGTTCGTCTAGGCCACTCAAAAAAGTTTTAATATTTATTCCTGATATGAATATATCATTTATTATCTTATATCCTTCTGCAGGATTCGGTTTGCCATTGTCTCCGATTATAGAAGAAACCAAACGGTGATACACATCATCATTTACTACTCCAAATAAATTTCTCGCCATCTCAGCGCTTATTGTTTCTTTTCCGGAATAACTTGCTAATTTATTTAAATACTGAAGTGCATCACGCATGCTTCCGCCTGAAAGCATAGCACATAACTTAATCGCCTGATCGTCTACATTAAGATTCTCGGCTTTTGCGACTTCGTTTAATCTCTGTACTAGTTGAGTCCAATATATTTTTTGAAAACCATGAGACTGGCACCTAGAAATTATAGTACTAGTCATTTTCTGGAGTTCCGTTGTGCATAAAACGAAACACAGATGAGGGGGAGGTTCTTCAATTAGCTTAAGTAATCCTTCTGCACCTGCCGGTGAAAGCGAGTGACATTCATCAATTATATAAAATTTCTTTCTGGCAGAAGCAACAGGAGCATAATATGCATTCTTTTTTAGTTCTCTTACTTCATCTATTTTCCCACCGCTTGCGGCATCAATTTCCTCAACATCACTGTGATGACCAGAAAAAATCAATTTACATTGTTCACAAATGCCACAAGGATTTGAGGTAGGGCCATTTACACAATTAACCATTGCTGCCAATATCCGGGCCATCGAGGTTTTTCCCGTGCCTTTTGACCCCCAGAATAAATATGCATGATGTAATTGATTATATTCAATTGCATTTGATAAAGTAGTTACAATATTTGGTTGCCCTATTATATCAGATAGTTTACGAGGTCTATATTTGTTCGCAAAATCCACTACTTTTCTCCAATTGGATTAATTTGTTCTATTTTTATATCTTTTAGCTCTACTGCCTTGTCACTTTCGTCAAAAAATTCTACAAATTCTTCATGTATAAGTATTTTACTCCCATTGGTTTGTGATGCCAATTGAATAAAAAGACCATCTTTGTTTTTATATAAAAAAATTGGAGAATCAAGCTCACTATTAATTTTTACGACCTCATTCTCAAAAATAATAACAGAATTAGCATCAATAGAACATTTTATTCCCAATGGAAATCTTCCGACTATAAAAAATCCCTCTAGTGACATATTGTTAATCTCACATGTATGAAACATCTGTAGTAGGTATCCCTATATTAGATAGTATTTTACTTATTTCTATATTTTTTTGATCAATAGTCATATAAGTATTATCTATTTCAAAAATTTTCCCGATATACTTTTGCTTATATAATTCCCATTCTAAACTTTCTATTTCTTTTTCGCTATCAGCATTAGAGTTGTTTGTCTTTTTTAATAGATGAATTATGCATCCGCCTAATTCAAGACATTTTTCTATCTCATTCTTGTGTCTACAATCAGTTATTATATTTATTTCACGGGAATTAGCTGATAAATCCATATTTCTGAATAGAGCATCAACCCAAATGTCTTTACAAAACATTCTGCGCTGCATTTCGCCTTGAACTTGCATAACTTCTCTAGCGGTCATAAACCCTATTTTAGGTTTGTCCGGATTATCATTATATTTTGTTCTAAAATATATGTATACATTTTCCCATCTAAAATTAGTTAAACTGTCTTTATCACAATCAAACCCGTTACATTGAGCATACGTTAATCCCAAAACTTCCATGCAATATTTTTTCAACAATGCAGCAAAAGAGCGTTCTATAACTTTACTAGTAGACACACTCTTAATATAGTCACATCCGCTGCTTTTACCCGATTGTTTTTGTCCAGCAAAAGCTATTATATGCATTTATTCACCTAAATATATTTTGATTGGTAAATTATCTCTTATTTGTTTTCTAATTTCGTCTTTTGCTTCATCTGCAAATTTTAATTCTTCATAATCTGTTTCAAAAGAATATCTTCCTGACCCGTCACCATCTACTATTACTGTAAATTGCCCGCCAGAACCCATTTTACCACATTCAGATATATACATAAACAGTTTACATATATCTGCTAGATCATCTGTAGAATTAGCGGTTACTCTTATATCTATAAATTTTTTCATGTTCCAGGAACTTCTCGTACTGCAACTTCGCCTTTTTTATCTAACTCAAAATAAGTAGCATCTTTTACTATTTCACCAGTTTTATGCAATGTCTTTTTTTCACCAGATGATGAATCTTTTACTGTAACATCCTTTTTGTATTTCATATACCATGGTTTTCCATCAAGATCTCCAAGGTAACATCCCACATCATCAACTAGAAAAACTTCAGCAGCAGTTTCTTTTTCTCCAGAAGCCAACGCATTATCAACATTCAGTTCTGTTACATATTTTCTTGCCGCAACAAGTGCCTCAGCTTTTGAGTTAAATTGTTCTATAGCATAAGGAGTTCGTGGCACTGACCATCCAGAAGTAACTCCTTCCCTTTCTATTACTTGCCATCTTTTCATATTATTGCCTTTCTAAAAAGATATTATACATTAATCTCTAAAATCTATGTGTTTTTCTAGAGCATCTGGTATATTTGGATTGTTATACCAATTTAAACCAAAAGTATTAACCATAGACGTTTGGTCTCTTAAATCAAGAGGCAAAATGGAATATGGCTTTTCAGGATCTATTCTTTCCATAGCAGCAATTACCAATGATATTTTATTATTTCTTGGTTTATCATGCCATTCACTGGGCTGTTTGAACCAAATAAAATAATCATATTGGTTTGTTAATCTCATTGGAAGTTTATCCGTCTGCATTTCATACGGTCTAGAACTATCAGACTCTTCTTTGTTTGTTATAATGTAGGCTACTAATTTAGAGGGGTCAATATGACCGAATCTTTCTGGATAAAACTCCACTAATTGTTTAGCAAATTCTTCCCATTCTGTAAGTCTTTCAAATTCTGGTACTTGTTGAGCCATGTAACTTTCTCCTTAATTGTATTAAATTATACTATAAAATTTTTAAAAATCAAAGTGCTTCTATTTCTTTTCTTATTAGTACCCATCTTCCATCTAAAGGAATTTTCTCAGAATTTAAATCTATCAAATTTTGTACTACACTATTTACTGAGTCAAATATTCTTTTATGATCAATTATTCCAAAAAGCCATGAAGGAGTATTTTCTTTTCCGCCCTCAACTATTATAAAATATGGTTTTTTTTGAGATAGTGCTGATTGAAGCTCGAAATAACTTCCGCACATATGGCATTTAGTATTTATATAGCATATAACAAAATCACATATATCAACGCAACGGTGGTCGCTTCTTACTATTTGTTTTACAAACTCTGAAAGGGTATCCCATTGTTTGTGCTTCTTTAGATTTTTTATTTTTATTTGTTCTTCATCAACTTCTTTTTTTAAACCAGTAACTTTATTAGTAGGATTTAAAAATTTAATTTTCATTTCCTGGCATTTATTTGTTATTTCTTTTCTCCATATTTTCCCTTGATCACTTGCATAATCAATTGGACCTATCAAATAACACAGAGAACCTTCTAACACATTAGGCATATCAATTTCCTCCTGGGTTCCATATGATGGGTTTTCCTTGTTCTTGTCGTATAGTGCTAGACTTTAATTTATTTATATGTTCTTTTTGTTCACTCATACATTGGCTTGCCTCCAAAACATTATCGATTATTTCGTGTAGTTTTGCCCTAACTATGTCATATTCCCCCGAAAGAAAAACTGGAGGAGCCAATAATTCTGTTGGTTCTCCCTCCTTTTGTGGGACAATATCAAAAAGAGTATTATTTACTTTTCCTGTTAAAGTTTCACTAGCAGCAATTATTAAACCCACAATAACTTTTTTGTCTGGATTTAATTCTTCGATTTTATGCTGGATTTTTTCCATGGCTCCTCCTTTAATTAAGATCAAGGTCAAGCATACTTTCTGCTCTTTCTATTATTATGGTTTTTCCCAGATAGTCCAGCTGATCGTCAAGTTTTTCATCTGGATATATCCATTGAGCAATAGGGCTTGGTCTACTTGAAATATTCATGTCATCTAGTAGAGAAAAAGATGGAGAATCTTTAGTAAAATACATAAAATCAATTCTAGATGTACTTAAATATTCTGTAAAAAAATCATATATATTAATCATTCTCAGATCAGACAAATATATAGAATGACTAAGTACCTGTGGTATAGTTTTTCTAGGTGCCAAACCTCTTATTTCGTGTTCTAGTATAATTGAATCTTCCTTAGCTATGGTTTGAGAAATTATTTTAGCGCCTTTAGTAATATTTAGTATGCTCTTTTTCCCATTCGGTTCTCTTAAAGCAGAATAACAATTAACTCCTGTAGGACTCAATAAATAAGATCCATGGACTTTGTTGATGTATTTTATAGTATCTTGCAATGTGTTAAAAATAATCATTTTTTCTTATACCATTTTTTCTTGGTTTTTATTTTTTCTACACCATTATCATCACATATTGTCTTACACGAAGGAAATTTAGAACAACTCCAAAAATTACCATACGTAGATGTCCGCTGAAAAACATCAGATTTACATTTTGGACATTTAAATGGTGCTACGATATGTTCTGCTTTTTTCTTTTCTATTGGATTTCCACCCTCACCATATGTAGCTTTATATTGACATCCTTCTGTTTTGCTTTTTCTCCCAGAACAAGTGAAAAATTTGCCATAATAAGAATGTTTTAAAAGAAGAGGCTGTTTGCATAAAGGACACATAAACTCGGTCTTTTCATTATCTTGTTTTAAATTTTTAGCATTCTCAAGACCATTTAATAAAGAGTCATAAAACTTGTGCAATAATTCGCTTTTTGTTTTATTACCACTGGCAATATGGTCTAATTCCTCCTCAAGTTTTGCTGTGAACTTTGTATCTATAAAATCAAATTTGCTATTTATTAGAAATTCAACAACATTAATCCCCAAATCTGTAACCGTTATGGTCCCCTTATTCATAGATATGTAATTTCTGTCTTTAAGCAATTTCGTTATTTGTCCATTTGCCATACTTGGCCTAAGAATAGTAAGTTTATCTAACTCACCACATAAACTAACATCAGAATACCTAGATGGAGGTTTGGTAAATTTTTGAGTAGCAATTAATGGAGGAAAACTTTTTATTGTTTTTAATTCACTCATGTTTTTTCTCTTTTTTGAAATCCAAACACTTTTCCTTCATTCTTTTTTCTATCTCTTCTGTTTTTTCGCAATATATTTCCTCTTCTTTTTCTAATTCTTTTATAAAAGGTTCAGAAATTGCCCAACATATTCTGCACCATACAGGAGGATAGTCGCCATGTTCGTGAGGATCATATATAAAATGTTTTCTGCATACATGTCTTTCGCAAATATGACATTGACGACCATCGGTTCTTACAAACGTATCTGATTCTCCTATACAGATATCACAAAAATAACAATGAACTTCCTTCTCTATTATTTCTTTCTTAATCATATTAGTTGTTCCAGAAACAAATGTCACCTTTACTTAGTGCTGGCAAAATATTTGATTCACTATTAACATAGTTAAATATCTTCTTCCATCCATCAAATAATATCACATTTCCGTTTGCCGTAAAATCATATCCAGCTATATCAATAATAACTTTAACTCTCTGCTCCTTGCTTGGCACAGATTGAGATGCAGCAGTTTTCTTCCATATTAAATCATATAGTTTATTATGATCTCCTGATGAAACGCTGGTATCAGAAACAGATACAGGTCTTACAGCTTCATGTCCAGCCTGTGCCGAGGCCTTGTTTTTATAGAAATTTGGTTTATCTGGAATATAGTTATTACCAAAATTATTAGAAATATGATTTCTTAATGCCAATATTGTCCCTGGCTCTATCATATAGGAATCTGTTCTCATATATGTAATAAAGCCATGTCCACTACCCATTCCTTCATAAAGGTCTTGAGCAATCTTCATTGTTTTTTCGCTTGACCACCCAAAATATGATTTGGCAGCAGCACATAGTGCTTGGGTTGCAAAGGGAGGATAAGGTTTAACCTCTACAATTGAACTTAGAACTTCCTTTACTACTGGAGTACCATTTCTTACTTTTTCATATATCTCTAGAGCGTCTTTTTCTGTTCTTACTTCTATTTTGACATCAAGTTTTACCGAAAATTCCTCTTTTTTAGGAGATAAAAGATTAGCAACTATTTCCCAATATTCTTTAGGAACAAATCCTTTAATTTCTTTTTCTCTCTCTGCAAGTATTCTTAGTGCTACACTTTGTACCCTACCAGCACTAGTACCACCTGTTGCCTGTTTTGTCGGAAAAGAAGTTTTATATCCACATAATCTGTCTAAAATTCTACGAGCAGTTTGGGCTCCAACTAAATTTTGATCTATTTCCCGAGGATTATTAATGGCTTCAAGAACTGCGTTTTTTGTTATTTGAGTGAAAGATGCCCTGTAAATAGGTGCCTTAATTGTCGGCTTTAATATATCATAGATATGCTTTGAAATTATTTCTCCCTCTCTATCACTGTCTGTGCTAAGAAAAACAGCTTCTGCTTTTAGTGCCTTTTTCTTTATATCTTTAATTACATCTTTTTTGTTAGGTAATATTTCATAAGTTGGCTTGAAATCATCTTTTACATCAACTGATAATTTCTTGCCAAGATCTACACAGTGGCCAAACGTGGCTATTACATCATATCCAGGACCAAGTATCTTTTTTAGAGAAGAAATTTTGCCAGGAGATTCTATAATTACTAATTTCATTTTTCCCCCAAGAGTTGGGGGATCAGACTTACAGAAAGTCCAATCCCCAAACTCAGATATGCTTTAGTTTTTTGGACAACAGAATGTAATCCAAGTATTACGCCAATTTTTGAGGTAGATCAAGAAGTTTTTGTTTACGAGCAGGAAGAGTCTGGATATGATTTCCAACAACATGAATTCCATTCAGTCTTCCAGCCTTTGCCATTTTAACAGCAGTTGCTCTTGAGCAATTTTTGCCATTAATTACAAATCCTATTGTATGGCGTTTAACCGAAACGAGCCTACGAGTAATACGAGCCTTATTTGCTTTGGTCATGTTCATTTTCTCCTTTTACATTGCCAAATTCTTATATATTATACAATAAAAACACAGAAAATCAAATTAACTTACCGTACTTTTTTCGTATTCAAAATATCTCAGTTCCGATAGTTCATTTCCTAGTTTTTCCATATCTTGAATAATTTTTGCTCTTTTTTTGCATATTTCAACCATATTTTTTATTATATCTCTTGTATCAGACTCGGGGATTTCCTTTTTAATTAATTCATAGACTCTATAAAACATGTCTGTTCCACACGTCTCAGACAATACCACTAACAGACTTTCAAACTCCTTCGATTTTTTCTTTAAACTTCTAACCTCTTCACGGTCTAATATTTCTTCGGTTTCTATATCTAGTCCGCATTTATAGCTTTTATATTTTACGTTTATCTTTCCAATATTTACACATACGCCATATGTTAGTTCTTTGTATCTTTTCTTTAAATCTAAAACAATATTTATCACATTTTCTATGTCCATAAATTTTTACTCCTTTGCCGTTTCTTTGTAGACATCTTCGATTCTCCTATTATCAAGAATATTGAAACGACTAGCTTTGTACTCGCTTAATGGAATGACATGTTCTTCCGCCTTAAATGTTGGCCAAGAAATAGGATATAACCTGTCGACGAAGGCGATTGCATCTTTCGTGGATCCGAACTGGTAATAGAGACACCATTTCGGATTAAATCGCACTAAATGCGAAAGAATGCGACCAATCCAACATAAACGTCTCATATCACTCATTTTTATTCTGCTTTGTAGTTTATATAGTCAATAGTTCTTTCTAAAACTCTTATCACTTTGTCTATACTTGTATATTCTACTACGGAAGCATTGTGCTCTTCAATAAATTTTTTACAAACTTTTTCATCAATTTCGTCTAAGCATTTTGATTTCACATGTCCGTGTATGATTCTTTTTATTCCTTTTTGCAAAAGCATTCTCAGGCATCTATGACATGGCTTGCCAGTAATATAAACAGACGCCTCTTTTAAATCTGAATGACTACCATTATAGTTCAATATGCAGTTTTCCTCTGCGTGTATAAAGTAAAAATATTTATTATCGTCTAATGGAATATTTTTATCATTGCTTCCACTTATAGGACCATTATATCCAGTAGATAATATTCTCTTAGCATTGGAAGTTAATACACATCCGTGTACAGTTCTTGGGTCAATTGATCTCTGAGACATCAAAAACGCAATAGCCATCATTATAGTTTCTAGATCAGGCTTATGATATATTCCTCCCGACCATTTACTCATCTTTTTTCCCTGGTATTATTTTATATATGGACAATTCTGATCCGTTTCCGTTCCCCTGTTTTATTATAAATATTTGTCCGCAATATTTACAAAAAGATAAATTTTCTTTTTTGTATTTTTCTCCGACTTCTCCATTATATTGTACCAAATCACTAAACGCACAACATTCTCTTTCAACGCTGTCTGTTATTTTCATGTTTTCCTCACTTTTAACTGCATATACCAGTTGCCCCGCCAGCAGCACCAGCAACATAGCACCACGCAAGTGTGTCACCTTTTATAAGGGACTTGTCAGAAAGAAGCCTTTCTTTCTTGAGATATCCATTCTTCTCAAGCCTGTCATATGCTCCCCACAAAGTATGTTCATCTATTCCTAACCTGTTTGCTAATTCGTTTAAACTATTTCCACTTCCCTCTATTATTGATTTACAAATAGCTACACCAAGAGCGCCATCAACATCCGTTGAAGAAGATATTCTCCATTCAGTTCCGCAGATATCTTTTATAAAATTTTCGTATTTATCAGACATTCTGGGGACAAAAACAGATTTGTAAGTTCTTCTATGATAATTGTTTCTCTCGTTCATTTTCTTACTCCAGAAAATAAAATAATTTGCCGCCACATTAGCGGTATAAAACTAATAGTACTATATCTTTACAATAAAAACAACTAACTCAAATTATATTTGTCTGCTAAATCTATCAAAGATTTTAAAAGACCTGTTTTTATTTTGTTCCCACAGGATAAACCCATTTTATGGGTCCAGTCCCATTCGGTGCTAGGAACAATTTCAAATGGATTTGCCCGGTCCCACGGTTTGTACGAATATTCTTCGTTTGTTTTTGATTCCTGATCTATTCCAAAATAAAAGAAATTCATTTTTTCTCTTTCGTTGAATATTCTAAAAACGTCATCAATAGTAAGTTTTACTGGACATGGATCAGAATAAAAAACCCATAAAGGTTTATTAAGTCTATATATATTATCTATATCGTCATTAAATAAGTTATTTGGTATTACTGAGACTATGTCAAAATAGTTAATATTTCTTTCTATAAATTCTATACACTGACTAAAATTATAACAAGACAAAATAGGAGAAACAAAAACTGATTCACATTGATTCTTTATAATGTAATATAGTTTTCCTATTCTTTCTGACATTTTTTCAAAAAACATCTTATCTGATATATTGAATGGTTTTTCTATATACATAGAATTTTCAGACAATAACAAATATTCTGGATTTAATTCAGCTATTCTTGTGCAATACTTGTCATAAGATCTGTCATCCAAATACCAATGTTTGTAATCTAGAGAAAAAATCGTTTCATCATAAGATATTTCAGAACAATTATGTTCGTTTTCCAAAATAGATAATCTTTCTAAATCAGATATCTTTTCGACTTTTCTAGATACAAAAGGCATGCTTTCTTTGATTTGAGGATATATTATTTTTTTAAAAGTACTTGATAAAGGAGAAATATTTGTATACATAGCATTAACTTTTTTAATCATATTATTCTCCTAATATGTTTTGTAAAGAAATTCTAGATCATTTGTACCAATCCACTTTAATAGAATAAATAAGTCCTTCAGGCAATCTCCAGGCGGAAGAAAATATTGAAGGATTAGTTTTTAAAGAGCATAATTTATCTAGTATTCTTACTTTGTCTCCACCCATTCTGGAAACCTCATATGGCATGTAAAACCCTATATAGTTATTTCCCCATTGAAAACACACACCATCTTTATTCATGTCCCATTCCATTGGATTTCTAAGATAAACTGCATCCTTTATTACACATAAATTTATGCTTAGATTAGATATATCTAATTTTTCTTTTTTAATATCGCTTATTATCATATCAATTGTTTTTGATATAGATTTGGTTTCTTCAGAAAGTATCTTTTTTATTTCTTTGACTATTTTGCCCTCATTATCAATTAGTGCTAGAAAGCACCCATAATGACTTTCCTCTATTTGACTAATACTTTTGTCTATTGATATATTACACAGTCTTATAGCCGATTGTAGTTTCATCCATTCTGAATTATTCATTATCTTTTTCCTCTTCGTCTTCGTCATTTTGATCATCTTCGTCTTTTTTATCAATCAACAAAATTCTTTCTTTGAATTCTTGAGATGATATAAACTCAGACAAACACTTCTGGGTACAAAAATGCAACAATGGAGCATTCTCTTCTAGGTCAGGTACAAGTCCTTCTTTATTGCTTATTGTTATTTGGGCAGTAATCCAAAACGGAGGCATAGATAGTGCTTCACCGCCGAGATAAAATTCTTCTTCACAGTTATCACACACAAAAGTTAAATTATATAAGATTGCCATTTATTATTTGTGTCTCCTAACAGAAAAATCTATCCATTTCGACCATACTGTGGTTAATGATTTATAAATACCTCTAAATCTTATTTTATAATTAATCCCTATTGGCAAATTACAGCAAAGTAGATTTTTTCTCCATTTAAAATTTTAGGTATCTTTGTTTATAATAAGATGATTATTGTCAGGAGTCAGTATTTCTGCTTCTTTTTGCATAAAATGCAGAACTCTTGGAATATGTATTCCAACTGAATAAGACTGTTCTGGGTTCTGCAATATATATCCTTCGTGTATATCTATTCTATTAGGAGCCTCAAAACTAATATCCAAAAATTGAATTACGCCTTCATTATTTCTGACTTTTTTCTCAATTATTAGTTTTTCTGTTTCTAAATTTAGCCATGGGATTTTACATGGAGCCCCAAAAGATATTTTGTCTTCATCTTTTAAAAAATGGCAAACAATATCCACCCCATCACATTCACAAGACAAAACAATTCCTTTATTAAAAGAAACTTTGATTTCCTTTTCTTCAAACCCGCCGACAGTTTTTTCCGTTTCAATTAACATTTTTTTGCAAACAAAGCAGTGAATCTGCTTTTGCTTCTTCTGACCAACCATTCTTTAACAAATTGTCAATTATTGGCTTTAGTTCCTGTTTTTTACCAATAACATCGTGGAAAAACGCATATCCGAATTGAATTACATGAGGAAGCCAGATATCTGCGTCTGATTTTACTCCTTTATAAGAATGATCTCCATCAATAAGAATAAGAGATATTGGGTCTTTCCATGTTTCGCCTATTTTCTTAGAGTCGCCCGTTATTAAATGCAAATTTGGTACTGTGCCAATTTTCTCCAAAGTTGATTTTGCTCTGTCATTTTCTTTTATATCAATAGAATAAACACAATCATGTGGCCCTAGATTAGACGCAAGAATGGCCGTCGATCCACCAAATTTTCTTCCAATTTCTATTATATTTTTCTCATTCTCTGTATTACATGTTTTTTTTACATACTTAAAAAGCAATGCAGCTTCCGCTAAATTCATTCTAATAATTCCTCGTGTAGTTTCATCAGAGTTAAAAAGCCATATTAGGTCTTCAAACGGAATCATAAAACACTCCTTTTCATTAAAGATATTATTCTTTCTTTATCCTCTTTAGTGTCTACGCTTATACTATCATATTCTGTATACCTCATGTATATGTCTATTCCGTTTTCTATTAATCTGTTAAGCCCAATACCCTCCATATTTTCTAAGTAGGAGGACTTTAAAGTAAGAAAAATCCTTAACATTTCATCAGAAAAAGAATATACACCAATTTGCTTATATATTTTTGGATCGTCTTCGCATCGTTTTGTTTTTTTATCATGATATGGTACAGAATATCTAGAAAAATAGATAGCTTTTTGGTTTTTAGATACTAGTACTTTAACAGCATTACTATCGTATATTTCGGACAAATCCTTCACTTCTGTATAAAAATTTACTATAGAAGGAGATAAATCTGTATCAAGTGTTCTTGTGTCAAATAGTGGTTCATCGCCCTGAACAATTATAAATCTATCAGCAAATTCTTTTTTTTTATAAAGGATGTCTACTACTTCTCCCGCCCTGTCTAAACAATCAGTGTGATCAGGGCTAGTCATAATACATGGCATACTATACTGATGACATACATCTTTTATCCGTTCGTCGTCAGTTGCAATATATACTTTGTCCCATTTGTCCCATTTAAGAACAGATGAATAAACATGCCAAATCATAGGTTTCCCTAAAATGTCACAAAGAGGTTTTCCTGTGAACCTAGACGAGTTATATCTAGCTGGAATAATTCCAATAAAATTCATTATTTATCATACTTTTCTAAGTACACAAGCATGTATATCTAGTTCTTTAATTGTAATATTTTTATTTTCTGTCACAAAATCATCAACACTTTTAGTTATTCCTTTCCACTTTTTATCATTATAATCGTGTACAAATACTAAGCCGTTCTCGTGAAGTTTTGGCCAAATTAATTCTAAGGCCATTTTAGTTGGACTATATAAATCCATATCAAGGTGTGCGAACATAATTGATTTTGTCATATCTTTTAAACATAAAGGAAGAGTTTTTCTAACATCTCCCTTAATCATTGTACATAAATTTTCTAGATTGTTTTCTTTTATTGCCTTTTTACACAACAAATAAATGTATTTTAGTTTTCTTTTTTTTATACGTTTTATTCTTTTGTCATTTCCATCAATACTTGTAATCCCATCAAATTTATTCCACGTATCAAATAAATACCCTGGTAAATTTAGCTCTTTTGCAATTATAATAGCAGAACTACCGTACTTTACTCCACATTCAATAAAAATGCCAGAATCATGTTTGTTAACAACGCATTTATCATATATTTCTTTGGAAAACGATTGCAAATAAAATCTATGTTTTTGCTTTGATGTCATAAAGTATTATACCATGTTATATAGAGTTACATCAAATATTTACGTTTTCTTTTATATCTTCCTGAGTTCTTTTTAAAAATTTGTCAGAGTAAATTCCAGAATAGTAACCAAATATTTCATTTCCCTTTTTATCATTAATTTCTGCTCTACGTATATGATCCCACTCAGATTTCGAAAAACTACAATACAAGACAATTACACGCATAATTCCACTTAATTCTTCTCGACTCAGATATGGTTTTGGCATATTAAGCATAGATTCCGAAGTAGTATGAATTGTTATTTTGTCTTTGCCTATCCAGTTGTTGTCTTCTGCAATTTTTCTCAAAACAGTTCCGTGATATGGAGTAAACATACTTACTGTGATTGTATCATAATTTTTTATCATTCTAACTAATTCTATGGTTTCCATAATTAGTTCTCGTGTTTCTTCAGGAAACCCTATAATCAAATTAATACTGAAGGAAATACCACATTTAGATATTATTTCAAAATGCTTAAGTAATATTTCATTAGTCACATGGCGGTTTAACATCCTTTTTCTGAATTCTTCATTTCCGCATTCAATTCCAAATGAAATTCTGTAACATCCTACATTTTTTAATATTTCAAGGACATCTTGACTACATTGCTCTGGTCTTGTATTAAACCAAAAAGGTATCTTGAACTCTTTATACATTTCACAAAATTCATATATCTCCTTGTTTGGCCTAGCAGTAAAACTGTCATCTATAAAATATATAAATTCTGGGCTGTGATTTTTTATCAATCCTTGGAATTCTTCTCTTAGCTCTGGAATAGATTTTTTTCTTATAAAACTTCCTTGACCAGAACATTTTGCAAATGATACTTGCATCGGAGAATTACAAAAAGAGCAAGTATATGGACATCCCCTATATGTTTCTACTGGAACTGTTTTGAAAATTCTTCCACCCATTGGCCTATAAAAACGTTCTTTTTCAAATAAACTAAAATCGGGTTTTATAAGGTCAATATCAATTAGTCGCTGAGGAATATTTTTGTGTATGTTTCCGTTATTATCTTTGTACCATGTACCAGGAATTTTATCCAGTGTAGTATTTTTCCGAATTGCTTCTATAAAATCAATAATAATATTTTCGCCCTCACCTAAACCTATTAATTTTACATTAGGATTTTTCATACAAAGTTCTGGAGCTGCAGTTGGGAAAACACCTCCAATTATGTGCGGAATATCCATATCTTCAATGTGCTTTAACATTTTTAATGTTTTTTCAAAAGCATCTTCAACAACAGAAAAAATCATTGCTTGAGGCTTAAAATCAATTATTTTTTTTCTAAAATCATCCAATAAGTTTTGTTTCACAACAATTCCCAAATCATCGTGGTCATTAAATTCACGGGCTTGCAAAAATTTTACACGATTTTTAGGGCTTACATCTTCGTTATAAATATACCCTGTCGTATCAAATAACTCAACTTGACACTTTAATTTTTTTAATATGCTTGTAAAAATAGCTATTGACAAAGGAGGGACAAGCATCAATGGCAAATTTGGATAAACTAACAAAACTCTCATAATAATTCCTGGTTTAAAACTGATCCATCATAATGTTTATTATACATTGTTGGAGTTATAATGGAAAATTTTATTCCTTGATTTTTTAAATTATCCAAACTTTGCATGACTGGTTTATCATAATTTTTATACCAGGTCTCTTTCGTTTTTTTGTCTTTTTTCATTTCCGCTTTATAGTAATGAACTTTACCGTCGAATTTATATGTAAATCCACTCATCCCTGCTATGTATATCATTCGTGCTCCCATTAAATGACATAACATAATTGCCAAATTTCCAGATGTACGATAAATTCCTGTTATCATTCCGTTATCTGAGTTATATTCTATTGGGTCTCTTTCTTCATATTTAATTGCAACATATTCTTTTGGCTTATACCTTTTGACATATTTACGTATAATATTCTCTCCTAACATCAATATAGAATCATCACGTACTAAATTCCCATATGAATCATATTTATCATTATTTGTAAACATGTGATAATATAACGGTATTAATTCTGTTATTTTGTTAGAACCTATAGTTATGAGATTTTTTTTCTTTACAAAAAAAACCACTTTTTTATAGTATTCTAATATATTTTTGCCAGGACAACAAATTATAAAATCTCTATCCTTATGTTTTTGCAATAGTGAACTAAATGGTTTTTTTTCAGACATAATCCTGTATCCATTTCTTTCCTGCTGGACAACTCGCTAATTTTGGATGAGGTACTGGATTAGGAAAAATATCTTTAATATTCATATTTTTAATTGATTCAGGAACAAATTCAGACAAAACAAAAAAAGCATTAAAAGGAGCATTTTGATAAACCAGAGAATATCCTTTGATATTGGCCAACTTAGTTAGTGCTTTAAGGCTTGCTCCAAAATAATTGTTATATTCATATTTAAAATTAGCGTCATAAGGTATTATTTTGTCTTCGTCTGGACCCAAACTAGAATTAAATTCTATAATAACTACTTTTGGTCTATTTTTAATGGCCTTCCATATCCAGTAATCATTTCCATCAACATCAATTGATAAAAAATCAAAAATTTCTGGCACATTATGTTTATTAAAAATTTCCATTATATTTTCAGCTGTAATCCATACATCAAAAACATAAAATTTTTTCAAAATATCAATTATGTGTTTTTCTGATACATTAAATCTTATTTTTCTACTAATCCTTTTGTGTGGAACCCTTTTTAATTTGTTTACTTTTTTTTTCCATCCTTTAACCAGTTTAAAATTTTCTTTTTCCTGGACAAGACATTCCTTAATCGAGTTTTTTTTGATAAGGAAATAGTGGATAATATCCACTATTTCCTGTGGGTATGTTTTATTCAGTATTTTAATTATTTTTTTTATATGTATATTTTCATAAGAATACTTCTTTTTTCTATCCAACAATAAACCATTCCAACCATGATTTATTCTAAGATTACATGTATTAGAATCTAAAGCACCATTATAAGCTCCAAATTCTACACAATATTTATTAGAAGTACCAATACAATCAAAAAGATACTCTAAAATTCCATCTTCGCCCATACGAGAAAAAACATTTTTAGAATTTGCTTTTATTCCTTCCGTAGTAAACTGTTTCATTGTTTCTCCTTGATTAATGAATTAATAGAAAAATTAATTCTTTCAAT
The DNA here is from genome assembly GCA_041661165.1 of Candidatus Woesearchaeota archaeon. GTDB lineage: Archaea > Nanobdellota > Nanobdellia > Woesearchaeales > JBAZVA01 > JBAZVA01. The sequence continues at coordinate 28,575 of JBAZVA010000007.1, forward strand.
ATACCTGCGGATGTAATTATAAATAAAAATTTGACCATCTTTGTTGTAATGAAATGTATCATAACAGTTGGCTTTAACCCAACTATAATGCATCGGAAAATTAAAATAATCAATATCAAAAGAAGAATAGGAGTCATTAAGGTGCAAACCCATTTCATGATGTCCGTATGTTGACCACATTTCTTTATTTGCCCCTTTTAACCAAGAATGAACTCCGACTAAAAGCAAATTTTTTGTTTTTGATCTAATTTTTTCAATAGAATTTTTCAGCAAATCATTATCAAAATACCAGTATAATCTCTGTTTATTTTTCTTTTTTTTAGGATACTTACTATCTGATTTAACTAGATTATTACTATTAAAATTAGGCACAATTATTTTCCATACCTCTGGGGTCCAAGAAACATGATGTTCATAATGTCCGACTTGTACAATAACCAAATCAAAAAACCCAAATCCTTTTATCGTTTCTGCAACCTCCCAAATAGTCTTTTGACGATCAACCGTTTGTATATCTAGTCGTTTATCCTTTTGTAACAACTGCATCCAAGTAAGATTTTTTTTACCTTTTTCAATACGTATTGCCCTACAATCTGCACCTATAAATATTTTCATTTTATATTCAGTCTTTCTTTGCATTTCTTTCTGTTAATTTTTCCACTAGATGTTTTTGTTATCCATCCTGCAGGAACATGTTTTGAGCAAATAGAAATATCATGTTTTCTTGAAACCATTGTCAAAATATCAACCATTATATCGTTCTCTTTTCTTGTACCATCGTCCTCAAAACATGCAACTATTTCTTGAGTACCTGTTTCTTTACAATAAACTCCAAAACAAGCCACTCTACCAGCTTTTACACCATCTATCATAGATATATCTCTTTCAATAGTATAAGGATAAAAATTCCTTCCTCTTATAATAATCATATCATCCGACCTACCCATAACGTGTAACTCACCATTTTTTATAAAACCAATATCACCTGTTTTATAATATCCGTAAAAAGTATGTTCGTTTGAGAGAGGCTCATATGAACTTTTTATATATATATCTCCAGGACACTGTTCTGTAACATCTTTTCCGCCTTTTACTATAATAACAGAAGTACCTGGTATAATTTTTCCACAATTCATAACTCCTGAAAATTGACTTAGTGAATTGCTTTGGCTAACGGCAAACACGTTTTCTGCTAAGGCATAACAGGTTTTAATCATAGTTTCGCTAATTCCATTCGGACTAAATTTTTGTACGAAATTTTTCATATCTTCTAAATTACAAATTTCTGAACAATTAATAATTTGTTTTATGCTAGATAAATCTGATTTTGTTTTTATATTAGACAAAAGAGAAAATGAAAAATTTGGCAACCACACATGAGTCCCTTTGTATTTCTCAATTTTGTCAAACAATAATCCTGGATTTAATAACCAAGTAAACGGATTTATATGTACAAAACTAATACGTTTTAATACCGGCAACAAAAAACAGGATATCAAACCCATATCATGATAAAGAGGCAACCAAGAAATAATAACACTTTTATTTGATAATCCAATAAAGTTATAGTATTCATCACAATGAGATATTAAGGCCTTTTGAGAAACTTTAACTATTTTGGGAATTCCGGTTGTCCCTGATGACAATTGAACGAATGCTGTTTCTTTTATATCTGTATCAGGAACTTCTTTTTTTTCTGAATAATTAATTTTTGAAACTGTTGGCCAAAATTCGGTAAAAATATTTTCATCATTTTCATCTGAAATACAAAATTTTGGAGATATGGCCTGTTCTATTTTTTGTATTTTTTCAAAGAAATCTTCTCTATGTACTTTTTTGGATTGACTCGGAATAATTACTGGTACACGATTAAAAAGAATAGATCCCAAAAAAGATTCTATCTGCTGAAAAGAAGTAGATTTACTTATTGCTATAATATCTCTTTGGTTTGTATGTGATGAAATAAAACTTCCAGCCATAACAATATCATTATAAAACTGGCCATATTCTTTTACTTCATTATTAATTTCTATCATCTACTGCCCCTCAATCTAGAACAAATCTGACAATTCTCCGGTAAATCACTAATTTTTTTTGCGTAACAAAACTTTTTTCTCATAGATTTTAGTTCAAAATTATTATGTTTCAAATCGCTTGTATAATAATTTCCCCACTTACTTTCACTATTAATTCTACAACATGGAGCATAACTTCCATCTACTCCAACCAATGTTGTTTCAAACAATTGACTGCATCTAAAAGGTGGATTTTTACAAGGAATGCGTGGTAATGACACAGAAACTTTGCTATTTTTAGTTATTTTTTGAAATTTTTGTAAATTACCACAAGAAACAGAAGATAATCCGTTACCACCGTTTATTGCATGATAGTTGCTAAATTTTATTCTGTCAACTCCAAGTTGTTCAGACAGTTTAACCATAGGAGTAATTTTTTCATAATCTTTATTATTGATTACACAGTTGATTCCAATTATTGTTTTAGATTTGCTCTTTTTCTTTGCATTCACCAAATCCTTGATATTGTTTATTACTTTTTCAAAAATGGCAACCGTACCGCCCCTGGTAGAAATAAATGTTTCTGCATCATACCCGTCAACACTAATCATTATAGAAGGAAAATGTTTTATTAGAAAATCAATATATTTATCCATAAGAATTCCATTAGTGGGAAGACCAGAGTTTTTATAACCAATTTTCTCACAAAATAAAACTAATTCTTCAAAATATTTATATAATAAAACCTCTCCTTCTGCTTGCAATCTAATGTTTTTTGTCCCTATCCCTTTGTAAAATTTAATAATTTCTTTTGCTTTATCGATTGGCATATCTGTAGTTTTAGACAGTTCAAAAAAAGAAAGATCATAAAGCAACCACTGGCAATGAGGACATCTACTATTGCATCTTTTTGTTAGATAAATAATAATATCGTTAGGAATTATTTTTGTTTTAAGTTTTTTGTTTTTTTTCATTTAATACCTCATATATTCCATTAATCGTATCAATCCTATGCATATCGGATTCAAAATCAAAATATTTAAAATTATACTTTTTTTGTATATCAAGACAAATGGCAAAAATATCCATACTGTCTAATATTCCGCTACTCATTAAAGCAGTATCATCGTTTATTTCTATAAATATCTTTTTATCAGACAGAAACTTTTTTATTAAATCAGAAATAAAATTTTTCATTGTTTTACCTCTATGAAATTATTTATGTTTTTATTTAATCTGGAAATATATCTTACTACATAGTTAAAAATAATTTGATGCCCATAATAATTATAATGCAATCTATCATAACAACAAGAAGTTAAAAAAAATTTATCCATCGGCATATGAAAATAATCAATATCATTAATACTTGAAAAAAAATCATTCATAAAAAGAACCGATTCGTGAAATTTATATCCTTGCCATCTTTTCATGACACCATATTTCCATGAATGCATTCCTATTATTAGCAAATTATTACAACAGGACAAAATATATTTAATTACTTTATAAATTTTATCTGTGTCCCTGAAAAAAAAATTATCTTTATATCTTATAAAATTGTTTGTTTCTGGCATAAATTTAGACCATATTTTTTTTGGCCAAGTGGTAACAAGTTCATGTATTCCTAATTGTAATATTATTAAATCATAATAACTTTGTATTTCCTCTTTTATAGAAAAAATGGTTGGTAATAATGTTTTTCCGGTTAAATATCCTCCTTGTGTAATAACAAAATTAGAATCATATTCTTTGATTAGTTCAAACCAGTTTTTTTTATCTGACCTATATCCCCTAGAATCAGTTCCTATAAAAATTTTCATCCCTCTTTTCTCCAGCAAACAGCTATCAAATCAGCATCTTTTTCTTCTGATACTGGTTTCGGGATAAAAAATCTTTCTCCTTTTCTCCAAGATGGACCAGACCATGCCCTCCATATTTTTTTTTCCTCTATAGTACCTATAATATTTGTCCATTTTTCGTATTGACTTAAAGAATAGGCATGATTACAAGAATATTTTTTTGTCTTTGGTAATCCTATTGTGTCTTTTATGTATTCATTGCAACAAAACGGAGTTGTTACAACAATTAGCCCTTGAGGCTTACAAATTCTATTCATTTCTAGTATTGCTTTTTCATATTCTTTAACATGTTCTAGCGTACTAATACAAAAAACTATATCAAAATAATTGCTTGGCATTCCAGAATTTACAATCGATTTTCTTTTAAACTTATTTGTTTTACTACTGAATTTTATACTAGATTTTGCCATAGGATCTAAAGCAATTGCATTAAACCCTATATTTGTCAGAATATACCAGAAAGCAGGAGTAGGACCACTTCCCACATCTACGACGTTTCTTCCTTTTGTTCTTGAAACCATAGACAACGCAAAAGGATACTCAACAACTCTTTCATTAAGAGCATCTCTAAATTTACATCCAAAAGTAGCTTTTGTTGTTTCTGTCATTTTTTCTCCATAATATGTCTAACAAAATGTTTTCCAGAGTATTCAAGCCCTACGTATTTTGTGGCCCACTCCTTTTGAATTTTAGAGAGTTCTTTCATTTTGTCCCGATTCTCCAAAAGAGTAATCAAATCATTTTCGAATTTGTCATAATCGGTTAAAATTACTGGTGGCTTAGTATAATAGGGTTCGCTATTTGCTAAATCGGCAGTAGTAATAGTAACACAACCAAGACCCATTGCTTCCAAGCCGGACTTAGCAAGTCCTCCATTATAATGTATTTTGTTTCTGTACGTTTTGCTCATTTTCTTGTCGTTAAAAACAGGATTACCTTTTACAATCTGGTCAATAAATATATGAGCATTCCTTTTGACTTTTAAGCAATCTATATACGACATATTATATATAGGATTCCATGTAAGATCATATTTTTTACTTAAACTGGCTATAACTTGTTCAATTTTTTTTGTCCCTTTTCTTATTTGACCTTCTTTAGGACCAGGCGAATGAGAAACATTTAATTTTCCATCAAAATTCAAATCTACATGCTCAACTCTGGATGAATCAAACGGCGGATAATATGGTATGAAACTTATGTTGCTGTATTTATATAAATCAGGCATCAGATAAAACGCATCATATTTAGAAAACTTTTTTACCCAATAATTAGGATTCCTTAACAAATTCCCATTACCAACTATGACAGATTTAGTCTTCCATCTTTTTTTTCTTGAAAATTTATTAATTATTCCAAGCCTTTTGAATCCACTTGTACCAAGTACTATTAAATGATCTGCTTCACAAAATAATTCGGCTATTCTTTGTTTTTCATTTCTTTTGCTACTTAACCAATAAACGCTGCCTTCTTCTTTTGTCAACAAGCATCTTTTAGTGATATCCCCCCTTTTGGGATCTCCACACTCTGAATAAAAAAGTGAAACAACATTAAAGCCGCTATAAAGTCTTAACCCTTTTAATAAATCAGGTGCAGAACACAAGGTAGGACGAGCACCGTAAACTGCAATAGTTTCCTTCATTAATTTTGCCTCCATTTTCCAATTATTGTCAAATACCACCCTGTTCTATGTTCGTCACCATCATATTTATATTCAGAAAATTCAATTATTTCAGGATTTTTCCCATCTCTATTAGATAAAAACATTCTTTCGATAGAACTGAATTTTGAAAAAAGATCTATTAGCTTCCAAATATTAAAATATGACGAGTAATATTTTTTATTTTTTACATATAAACTTTTTAAGCCTCCAGTTTTCATCCTCCACTTAAACATATTTATGTAAAAAAAACTACTGACTCTTTTTAACTCCAGAATTGTTTTTTTTATACCTGGTGAGTGCTCTATAACAGAAGACATATATACTAGATCAAATTCTTTGTCAGGATACGGAATTTTAATCATGTCTCCCTCTTTAAACTCAACTCCCATTTTTTTATAATGTTGTAGAAAAGTTTTAGAAACATCTATTACAGAATATCTTATTCCCTTATTGCTAATTATTCTTTGAGCTTCTAATAGTTCTCCTCCACCAATTTCCAGTATTTTATTAAAAGAAGAATTTAATACATATTCTATATATTTATTTCTACAAGTGTGTTCTTTGTTTATATTTATCCACTCTACGTCTCCAATTTTATATTGGTCCCATTTTTTTTTATATTCCATTAGTATTCCTTTTTATAAATTCAATCCATTTTTTTGCATTCACAGACCAGTCCCATTTCTCTTTTATTTCTTTTCTAATTCTTTTACTTATATCTTCACAGTTTGCATTGTTTTTTTCACAAAATTCGAGTATGCTACTAAGTTCTTTCGGGTCTCTATTAATGAGATAGCCATTTTCACCATTTTTTATTAGAAAAGGTATATCTCCGCATCTAGTAGATATAATTATACAACCAGCAGAAGCGGCTTCTAATACAGTAATTGGCATACCTTCTGACAACGAAAAACATATATAATATTTAAGATTTTTGTAAAATCCAGGCATAGAAGAATGAGGAATATAATTTTTTTCTCGACAGGCTGAAACAAATTTTACTCCAGTTTTTTGACACACAGGCTTAATTACATCAAAAATACCTTTATTCCACTCATTTTTTAGACTTCCAGCACTACCAGCATTTTGTTTGCTTTTGCCAGGAAAAAATTCTTCCGAATTAACACCATTAGGAGTATAAAAAACATTTAATCCTTTTTTTTTGAAAATATTTTCCAGTCTCCTAGAAACTACGTTAACTCCTAAAAATCCAGACAAATATTTTATAAGTCTTGCAGGAGGATCTACGTCTTTATCAGGAGTAGTTTTCCTATTATCCCACCCTTGGTGTGAGTGTATTCCTGTCAAAGTACGTTTTTTATCCAAAAATGGCAACAAATTGCATATTTGCCATCCTAACACGAAAAAAAAATCGTATGATTTAATTTTTTTCTTAACATTATCCTCTTTATAAGAGGCATAACTTATAGTTAAATCCGTATCCTTATTGGACCTTGTAATATTTTTTATAATAGTGGCATAAGACCAGTTTGGCTTATCTGAAATCATTAATACTTTCATTTTTTAAAACCTTTAAAAAGCAACCGGGCGTTTCTAGTAGATAAAACTTTCAACACAAAATTTTGACCAAAAATATCTCTAACTTCCTTTTGGTGATATTTTTTAGGATTTATATCAAAATAAATTATTCCTTCATGATCCAAGATTTTCATCCAGTTATCTCTGATTTTAGATAAGCGCTCTTTTTTTTTCTCAGTAAGTTTAGAAGAACACGGTCCATCACATGCTGTCCACACAGTAGCTATTATTACATTAAATAATTCTCCATTCCACCATTCTAAACCAGTACAATCTCCTATTGTGCCAGGGATATCCAGTTTATCCCAAAATAATTTCATATTTATATTTATATCCACAGCAAATACAGAATATCCCTTATCTTTTAAAACTCTAAGAGATATTGCCTCAGCAGATCCTTGTTCTATTATTTTGGCACCAGATTTAATATTTAAACAGATATCTTTAATTATATCAAATAAGTGAATTCTGTTTTTATGGTAAATAGGATACTTGCGCAACCATATGAATGGTTCTTCCATTGGAAATTGATCCAAAATAGACTTGATGGACTTGTAATATTTAATTTTATTCATTTGATAAATTTGCCAACCACTTTCATATCACACACATTGTGACATCGTAAACTAGATGATTTTTCACAATGAGTATTTCTGAATTTTTTATAACAATTACCATTCCATATATCAATTAAATCCGTTTCTTTAACATTTCCTAGTTTTATATCCGCGTTACAGTCCTGTGTACAAGGAACAACATCCCCATTGGAATAAACAGTCATTGATGACCATGGAAATTGACAAAATTCAAGCCAATGAATTGATGTGAGTTTATTAGTGTTGTCCTTGTACCATTTGCAATCTTGTGCTTTTTTATATATATATATGTCTGTGTTCTTAAAAGTTTCTTGAAATTTTTCAAATTCATCTTTTTTAGGGTTTATATCTATAATGCTTATAACCAAAGTCGTAGAATATCCTTTGCTGTGTTTTTTATCTAATATCCTAAATATTTTTTCACAACTTTCTGTGAAATTTGATGCATTTCCCCTTATTCTTTTCTGTTCAGTGTCGTCAGTTGATTCTAAGGAAAATTTGAGAAAATTTAACCCACTCTTAAAAACTGAGTCTATTTTATCCAGTTTAAGATTTGAAGGATTACAACTAAAATAAGTAGGTATGTTTTTATTGGCTAATAGTTCTATTCTTTTGCAAATTAATTTGTCAAGCACTGGTTCTCCGAATCCGTGAAGAACAATAACTTTTGGTATGATATAGAGAAAAAAATGATTTTCACTCATATCATTCTTTGAAATACCATAATTGTTTTTCACAAAATCTTCCCACCTGTTCCATTGATCATAAGAAAATGGTTTTATTTGATTTATTATTTTTTTATAGATATTCATATCCATTTCCTCAATTTTTCTATTCATCAAAGTTGTTCTTGGGCACATCTGGCATTTCATATTGCATAAATTTGTAGTTTCAATATTATAAATTATAGGGTATTTAGATCGAGATGATTCCAAAATATTTAAAACATAATGTTTGTCTAAACAGGTTGTGTCTATTCGTCTTTTGGTTTTTTCAATTTTTTGATAAAATTCTATATCTAGCATTTAACACCTTTCAATCTTGATTCCCACTTTTTTGATATAAGACTTCCTGGATGAGCATCTTTATAAAAATTACATATAGTTTGCTTAATTCCCAAAACAAATAAACACGCTGCTCTGTGATGTCCGTGCCAGATTTCAATTCCATTTAAATTTTTATTATCACATTTATATCTTGTCAGCCAAAATGGAGAAATAACGACTTCGATTTTCTTTTTCAATCCAACTTTTCCGATACTTTTAAAAAGATCAATTAACAAAACTATTTTTTTCTTTATATATCTTTTATCTCGTTTCGTACCCTTAACAGAGTATCCTATTTTATTCCAATACTGAAACATTCTAACATATCTTGTTTTAAATAATTCATTATATTTTAATCCATATTTTTTATATGAAAACAAAAGCTCAACATGTGGAGAGTTTTCTATTTTCATAGGATCGTCTCCCGGCCATATCTCTGAGGAAAATATATTAGGAATATATTGACACTTTAATTCACATACATCTATTTTATCATTTTTAATAAAAATAACATCATTCATATTTCTATTTCTCTTAGGAAAGATGGAAAGTATTTGTTTTTTATTAATAAATCAACCATTAAACTCAATCTATCTAGTATTTCTTCTTTTTCTTTATTGCTATTACAATATGGACTAGCACCTGGAATGATCTCAACATTATGAAACATTGTACATAAAACGTTTAAATTTTTTCTAACAGCCCACTTAATAATTTCCTTTATGTCTTTTTTGTTCGAATATCCAATAGTTGGCCTGAGCCATTTTCTCTTATTGTCTGCTGTAATTGGGACCTCAATAACACCGTCTTTTAAGAATGGTTTCCTGCGTTTTTCTTTTTTAAAATGTTTCCAACCAGGAACCACGCTAGTATCATGAGTATACCCGAGACTATGCAAAATTTTGTATGAATTTTTTCCGATACCAAATCTTCCTGCTCTAAACGACAAAGGAAAGTATCCTATTTTATCTCTAAATAATTTACTTAATGTTTCAAGTTTTCCAAATTCAATATCATATGTATAGTCTTTTTGTTTTTCTATTGGATCACAACCAGAAAAATCAGGACCGGGATAACGAGCAGAAGGTGATATATAGTCACCATGTAAATGAGAACCAACCTCAAAAGTGGTACATTTTAAAACATTAACACAATCCTGATTTAATAAAACTGCTGGCTGTGCCAAATAAGTTAATTTGATTTCTTTTTTTTTGGCAAATTCATCTAATAAAGGTATGCCTTCTATAACCCCTTTGAAAGAAATAGGATTTGATGTTTTCCACGTTGGATAAACAGCATCAGGCTCTACATCAATTGTAATAACAAAATTTTTCATACCCCTTTTTCCTGATAATAATTATAAATACTGCTTATCATTAAAAATTCATTTTCTTCGTCAATATCAAGCAGTTCTAATTGATCATCAACTAAAAAATAACCAGGATTATTACAGGTATAGTCCCAAAATGTTCCTGTTTTTTCAAAATACTCTTTATCAAAAATATGAAACAAATGAGCAAATTCATAAACTATATCATTGAATTGAGTATCTACCAAATTGCCCTTTACATTGATTGGTTCAAACTTGTTATTTAAAAATATATTTTTTCTTATCTTAACTGAAGTTAAAGTTTTTATGTATTCATTTTCAACAAAATAATTGATAGCATTTTTATAAGTTTTTATGCTGGTAAAAGGAGAACACGGATTGATACTCATTATAAATGGAGTTTTAATACATTTATAATGTTCAAAAATAATTTTTTGATCAGCCAAATAACTTTCAACAGATTCTTTCTTGCGGTGTAAAATTTGAATATCACTATTTTTGTATTTTCCATATATATCTAATAATTCTTTTTCTTCGGCAATAGCAAGAAATTTATTTTCCATATCTAGCTTAGATAATTTTAATAAAGCTAAATCCAAAAGAGTGTTATTTTTATAAAATGGACGAATTAATTTATGATGAGTACGTGTTGAACCAACCCTGGCATTAATAACCATACTAATATCATTGATACGTTTCATTTTTCCTCACTTATATTTATATTTTTATAATTGAGTTTTTTGTAACTTTTTATTATGTTAATAATTCTATCAGATGATTTCCCGTCACCATATATATTTTTACAAGGATATTTTTTACCGATTGAATTATAAACTGCTCTATATATCTCATTTTCATCACATCTAACATCTATAGTGTTTT
>JBAZVA010000008.1:0-35188 GCA_041661165.1 Candidatus Woesearchaeota archaeon
TCTCCAATTTTTGGAACACTAAATTCAATTTTGAATCCTGATAGTGATTCAAGATATTCTTTTATTTTGTCTTCATCTTGTAAATGGTGTGGGATTATGATTTCTTTTGGAATTTCATTTACTGAATAGAATTGTTTTACGAATTGGTCTAGAATTTCAGATTCTTCTTTTTTGTTGCTTTCTAGTTCATCTTCGAAAATATCAAAAGAGAAATCTTGTTTGTTGATAATTGTACCTTTGTCAATATTGAATACAAGAAAATTTGCTTTGCCATTAGATATGTTATAGTGAATTATGTCTTGATTGAACTTTTTGTGTTTTTCTACCTTTTGTGAGTCCGATAAATGTTCTAGTGCAATAATTTTATCTCTTAGTTCTTTTGCTTTTTCGTAATTTTTCTCTTTTGCATGTTGCTTCATTTCTTCTTTTAGTTCTTCTACGATTTTGTCAGTATTGCCTTTTAAAATTTCAGTTGCTCTTTTTATGTTCAAAATATATTCTTCTTTTGTTTGTAAATTTTCACATGGTCCTTTACATAATTTAAGATGATATTTTAAGCAAACTTTTTTTGGCAATGTTATGCAGGTTCGTATGTGGAAAGTTGCATTTAGAAGTTCGACAATTTGTTTTCTTCCATATCCGTTCGTATATGGTCCAAAGAATAGTTTTATTCCTTTTGCATCTTTATCTCTTACAGTCAAAATTCGTGGGTATTTTTCATTTGTAATTCCGATGTATGCAAATCTTAAGGAATCTTTTAACATTAAATTGTATTTTGGCTTGTATTTTTTGATTAAGTTGTTTTCAAGCAATAGTGCTTCAACTTCGTTGTCTGTAACGATAAATTCTGCATCAGAAATATGTGAAACTAGATGTCTTGTTTTTGTATCATCATGTTTTTTTACAAAATAGGAAGATACTCTTTTTTTTAGATTTTTTGCTTTTCCTACATAAATAATGGTTCCTTCAATATCTTTGTACAGGTAACATCCGGGATTATCAGGAGGGGTGAATTTCATGTAATATTAAGTGATTTCTTTATATTTAAATGGTTAGCGATTTGTTTGTTTAAAGTCAGTTACCCGCCTTTACATTAAGTGCTAATAATTGTGTTAATTAGAAGTACTGGTAGAAAAACTGGATTATTAATCTGTATACGAGTTTGTTTGCTGGTAACTGACTTTTTTGTTCGTTTCAAAATTAGGCAAAGAATAATAAATGGGTGTTTGCATTTTGTATTATATGTTATTCACAGAAATGAAACTAGGCTGTTTTACTTATTTTGATTTGAATTTCTTTAATGTATTGTTTTTTTTGCTTCTTATTTTGTTTAATTTTTTTGCAATGAAGTATTCTGACAGACACAGAAAAAGAAGAATTGTTATTACAATATTGCAATTTATTGTTACAATAGTTTTGTTGGTGCTAATTTATAATTTTTCAATTGTGCATATTTGTGCCGATTAGAAAAGTGTGGTTTGAATTAACATGAAGAAAATTTCAAAAGACGATAGAATTCATATTCATAATCTTCGTGAGAACGAGTTGCATCATCAATTAAAAGAATATGGACAAAAGTATGAAGAAGAGCATGCGAAAGAATATCACAAAGACATTGAAGATAACAGGAAAAAGATTGGTTTTGGGTTTGTTAAAATAATAATTGGCATAGTTTTACTTTTCTTGATTGTTTTTTATAGTCAATCTTTTTTTAATGCCATGTTTAATTATGCAGGTAAACTGCAATCATCAGTAATTGATAAGAACTTTACAGTGATGTATAAAGATAAAACTATTATTTTTGAACAGAATGTTTATAAGAAAATTTTGGCGATATATGATTCTTCTAAAGGTAACGAAATTAAAGTTTGTCTTTTAGGAAACATAGAAGGGGGTAAATATAGTGTGACTGCACTTTACGTTCCGGAAATTTATGTTCAGACAGGAATTAATGTTGTAAGTGCTGAATGTGACGTAAATACTATAATTTCGCTTCATTCGCATCCGATTGATTCTTGTATTTTTTCAGATCAAGATATTTCTTCGTATGAGAAATTTAAGGAAGGAAATCCGAACGGAATGATGGGTCTTATGTGTTCGAAAACCAGATTTTCTTTTTATCTAGAGTAAATGTCGAAAATATTTTCAAAATTAAAATATATTTCTTTTAATTTGTTACTAGTATTAGACGAAAATAGAAATATTTCTCTTCGAATTAGAAAATATTATAAATGGCTTTTAAGTTGTGATTCTGACATGGTAAATAATAAGTTGTTTTCAATAATGGAAGAGAATATTGAACTTGCTAAAAAATCTAATTTTAAAAGTGAAGCTCCAAATGGTTATAATGAACATGAATTCAAACCTTTTTTTGTCGGTATGACTATAAAATCTCAAGAATCGATTGAGATGCAATCTGTTTATGGCCATTTATTCGAACTTACAAAAGAACCATTATCTTATGTCGGAAGAATTCAAACAAGAATGGGGGACCCAGTCAAAGGGGGAGCAGTTGGTTCATTTCCTATTGATTTACCTCTGTCAGTAGATGCGATGTCAAATACTGTGGCTTTTTGGGAAGGAATTAATGTCTCGTTTTGGAAATGTGTTGATTCATATAATAACAGATTTGGAAAAGGATTAGGTAGGAAAAATAAGAGAGATAATTATTTATATTTTTCAAAAGAACATCCGGAACATTTCATTCAGAGTGAAAGAAAATATACTTACGATTTAAAATCACTTGAAGAATTATTAAATCAGGCATCGAAAAATTTAATGAGGCCTGATATTTTGTCTTCAAATGTTTCTATTGATATTAATCATGAAAAAAGATATTATGTGAATAGTGAAGGTGCAAAAATATTTACTACGCAGGATATATATGTATTTACTGTTACTGTGAGAGCAATAGATGATGATGGATTTATTGTTCCTATGTCCAAAAAATTTCATTGTTCCGAACCAAAAGATTTTCCAACAATTGATCAACTTGTATCAGGTGGGGAAGTAATAACTAGAGATTTATTGGATATAATTAAATCTCCTTTCTTGAAAAATGGAGGCTATCCAACAATATTTGATTCTGAGAATCATGGTGTGTTGTGGCATGAAGATGTTGGTCATGCACTTGAAGGAAATGGGATGCAAAAAAATATTGATGATGATTCTAAATTTAGTGTTTTTGAAGGGAAAATGGGTGAACTTGTTGCTCCAGAATTTATTACTTTATTAGACGATCCTACATTAAAAGAGCATCATGGTCATTATTTATATGACGAAGAAGGAGTAAAAACAAAACCGGTTACTTTAATTGAAAATGGGATATTAAAAAATTATCTTCATTCAAGACAAAGTGCGGGTTTTTTTGATACTATATCAAATGGACATGCAAGGTCAGAAGGTGTTAATGATCCGGAAGCTAGAATGAGTAATCTTATTGTTAAATCTTCGAAAGAAGTTTCTAGTTTTGCGGAATTAAAAGAAAATTTGGTAAAATATTTAGTTGATAATAATAAACCGTATGGTTTAATTATGAAAGGTACTGACGGTGGTATTACTTTGCCTGATGATTGTTTTTTTAATACTTATCCCACTAATATATTTAAAGTCAATAAGAAAGGTGAAGAGCAAAGAGTGCGTGGAGTTTATATTGTTGGTACTCCATATCAAACATTACAAAATATTTTAATAACTTCAAATAATTATTTACCTTTTAATGGATATTGTGGTTCTGAATCCGGTTGGGTTCCATCTACTGAAATTGCGCCAGATGTTTTGTTAAATAATGTTGATGTGAACAGAATTCCTAGAAAAGAAGAATTTTCTGATGATGATAATGAGTATATTAGGCAGCCTGTTATTAATTTACCAAGATTTACTAAGGATAAATAAATGAAGTTATCATGATTATATTTTTTAAAAATAGTGATTAAATATGAATAATAAAAATACTGATACGAGATTAGAAAAATTAGTTAATCTAATATTGGATTATTCTGTATCTTTAAAAGAAAATGACAGATTAGTTATTCAATTTGATCCTGCGTTTAGAAAATATTCATCGTTAATTGGTTCAAAGGCAATAGAAAAAGGTGCAGAAGTGAGATACGATTCTATATCTTTAGATCCAAATGTTTTGAAAGGATTTATTCAAAGATATGATTTTTCTGAGTGGAACGTTGAATTGCAGCGAAGAATTGAGATCTCAAAATGGTGTAATGCAAGAATTTACATTACATGTGATTCAAATCCAAATTATGCAAAAGATATTGTTGATGCGCCAAAAAGAATTGCCGAATTTAATAAAAGAGTAGTTGGTCCGTATAAAGAAGTGTTGTATAGATTAGGGCCAAATAAAGAGTACGAAGTTAAATGGAATATTGTTGGTTTTCCATCTGTTGAAGATGCAATTAATATTGGAATGGACATTAAAGAATATGAAGATTTTGTTTATTCTGCAACAATTGGTAATGATTGGAAAAAGATGGGAGAACAAATGATAAGAATTAAAGATGCATTTGATAATACTAATGAAGTTCATATAGTGGTTCCCGGGCTTACTGATTTAAAGATTAGTTTGAAAAATAGAGGCGGGGAAATTTGTGATGGAAAATATAATATGCCAGATGGTGAAATTTGTTATGGTCCTGTCGAAGATTCTGCTAATGGATATATTTATTTTCAATGTCCAACAAAAAGTGAAGGGCTTGGTGTTATTAGGGGTATTAAATTAAAATATGAAAATGGTGTTATTACTGAATATTCTGCAAAAGAAAATCAAAGAGCTTTGGATGAAACTTTAAAGGTTGATGAAGGAGTAAAACGAATTGGTGAATTGGGTATTGGTTGTAATTATGGAATTAAAAAACCTGTCCTTGAGACTTTATTTGATGAAAAAATTGGTGGAACAATTCATTTGGCGTTAGGAGATTCTTACAAACAGTCATTAAGTAAAGGTGGGGGATTGAATAGTTCTGATATTCATTGGGATATAATTTGTGATTTGAGAAGAGATGCAACTAATTTAGAAGAATATCCTGGCGGGAAATTATATTTAGATGGGAAACTTGTTCAAGAGAATGGTATTTGGAGAATATAAATATTTAATTTGAATATCTTAAAATTTAATTCCATCAAAATTATTTTCATGATATACTCTTATTTCTTTTGTTTCTGGGAAAATAATTACATCTCTTTTCAGATAGTCTCCTTTTAGTCTTTTTGGAAAAAAATAATTATTTTCAGATGGTTTTATATCTTTACTAACTAAATATGATTGTATATCCCCAAAGTGTGCACCGACAATTACGCATGCTCTTACTTTCTTTTTTAATAAAGAAGATGTTTTTTTTAAATTTTCTATTGTTTCATCTAATATGTTGTGTGGCGGATAATCATTTAATATGTGCGCCAGTGCAAATGTTGACCCATTGTATAATACTATTCCTGAGCATGAGAAAAAATTAGAAGATATTAAGGGTATAGTTTCACTTGTTATACATTCGTTAATATTTGCAGTTTTTACTTCTACAATGTTTTCTAAATCTGATTTTGCGTGTGAATACAAGCAATCATATATTTTTTGTTCCATAGGTTTACCACTTTTTTATCTTGTCAGTATTAGAATTTTCTAATGATCTGATTATAAATCTTTCTGTATTTTTTCAAAAATTTCTATGACTACTTCGTTTGGTGTTTTTTTTGTAGAATTAATGATCAAATCGTGATTTTTTAGATTGTATGGGTTTGCATTATATAATGCCATATATCTTGTTATATCTGATTGTGTTCTTTCTGAATTTACTTTTACTTGTTCTTCTATTGATTTACAGTCATATTCATTTCTTTTGTTTTTGTCTTTTAATTTTTGATTATAAATTCTTCTTGCACCTTCGTAAGGATCAACATCTACATATATTTTATAAGAATGAGGGATAAGATACCATCCAAGTCTTGATACTAATATAAAATCGGATGTTTTTTTTGCGTGTTCTCTTTGAAAATCATCAAAATATTCATCTCCTTCTTTTGGATTTTTTGTGCTCCATTCATTAAACTGTTCAAGAGTCATATTTTTTTCTGATGCTGCAATTCTTCTTAAATCTCCTATTGATAGCATTTCATACTTCTTTCCTTGATTTAATATTTTTTCAAGAAGTAAATTCGCCACTGTATCTTTTCCTGAACCAGGTGAGCCGCAGATTGTGATTATCATTTTTTCACATTTATTACCCATAATTTTAAACAGGATTTAAACATACCATTCTTTCTAAATACGTTATTTCGTCTTTTTTTGCCGATGGATGATTGAAAGAGCTGACTTTCATAATTACAATTTCATCATTTTCTTTTTGATAACTAACTAAAACAATTTCGTGTTTGTTGTTATATTCTAATTTTTGTTTTATACCATATCCACAATTGCAGTTATCTATTTCATCAGTTATATCAAAAATTCGATATTTTTTTTCTTGTGGACATATGTGTATGTTGCTGAAATATATAAATGAGTCTTTTAGAATATGCTCTTTTGATTCCAAAAAATCTTTTATCGAAACTGCTCCATATATCTCCGGAAGTATATTGTAAAGCAATTTAGTTATAAGGCTATTTTCAGTCTGAAGTTTTTTTAAATCAATCATTATTTTTCTGTAGATGTAATCTGCTTTATAAATTTTTCTTTCGATACTATTTATAAGTGGTGCTGTTGATCGAAATAAATTTTTTGAATACAAAACATGAATTATAAAACTTTCTTCAGATATTGTCCGGTATAACTGTTTTTATTCTTTGCGATTTCTTCCGGTGTACCTTGTCCTGTGATTTCTCCACCGGCATCTCCGCCTTCTGGACCTAAATCAATAATCCAGTCAGCGCATTTAATAACGTCTAGATTGTGTTCAATAACTATTATAGTACTACCTTTGTCTGTCAATCTGTTAAGTACATTAAGTAATTTTTGAACATCATCAAAATGAAGTCCTGTTGTTGGTTCATCTAGAATGTAAACAGTATGACCGAATGTTCTTTTTGCAAGTTCACGAGTTAATTTTATACGTTGCGATTCTCCACCTGAAAGTGTTGTTGACGATTGTCCAAGTTTAATGTATCCAAGTCCAACGTCATTTAAAGTTTCTAAATTTCGTACAATTGAAGGATGATTTGTAAAAAAAGTGAAGGCTTCTTCGCAAGTCATAGATAAAACATCCGCGATATTTTTCCCTTTGTATAAAACTTCTAATGTTTCTTTATTGTATCTTTTTCCTTTACATTCTTCACATTGAATATATACATCAGGCAAAAAATTCATTTCTATTTTTATTAATCCGTCACCTTGACAATTTTCGCATCTTCCTCCTTTAACATTAAAAGAGAATCTACCTTCTTTGTAACCTCTCAATTGTGCTTCTTTAGTTGATGCGAATAATTTTCTGATGTCATCAAAAAGTTTTGTGTAAGTTGCAGGGTTTGATCTAGGAGTTCTTCCAATTGGAGACTGATCAATAATAATAACTCTATCAACTGGTTTTGATATTTCTAATTTATCATGTTTTCCTGGAGTTTCTTTTGAATCAAACAATTTTTTCATAAGTGCTTTGTGCAAGATTGAATTTACTAATGACGATTTTCCAGACCCGGAAACTCCTGTGATACAAGTAAGTACTCCGCATGGAATTGATACGTTAATATTTTTCAGATTGTTTTCTTTTGCACCAAGTATTTTTATTTCGCCATCTGGTTTTCTTCTAGTTTTTGGAACTGCAATTTGTTTTGTTTTTGCTAAATATTGTCCTGTAATTGAATTTTTATTTTTTTCAATTTCTTTTGGTGTTCCAAGTGCAACAATGTGTCCGCCATGAACTCCTGCACCGGGGCCAATATCAACAACATAATCTGCGTTTCTAATTGTGTCTTCATCGTGTTCTACAACAATTAAAGTGTTTCCGAGGTCTCGCAATTTGTGAAGTGTTTCAATTAATTTATCATTATCTTTTTGATGAAGTCCAATTGATGGCTCGTCAAGAACGTATAATACACCAACTAAGTTTGAACCAATTTGTGTTGCAAGTCTTATTCGCTGTGATTCTCCGCCAGACAAAGTTCCTGCAGCTCTTGAAAGATTCAAATAATTTAGTCCGACGTTGTTTAGGAAATTTAATCTATCAATTATTTCTTTTAATACATTTTTTGAAATCATTTTATCTTTATCTGACAATTTGTCCATTAATGTTTTGAAGAAAACAAATGATTGTTTAATTGACATATCACAAACGTCAACAATTGATTTATCTATAATTTTGACTGCCAAAATTACTGCCTTTAAACGTTTACCTTTACATTTTGGGCATTGACGAACTGTTTGAAATTTCTCAAGTTCTTGTCTTCTGTAATCTGATTCTGTTTGTTTGTATAATCTTTCTTGTTCTGGAATCACTCCTTCATAATTTCCTTGAAATTTGTATTCCGAACTTTTATCTTTTGATGTGAATTTGAAATTAAATTCTTTTTCTGAGCCGTACAATAAAATATCTAACTGACTTTTTTTAAGTTTGTTAATTGGTGTAAATAAATCAAATCCGTGTTCTTTTGCAACTACTCCGATTTTTTGTAATCGCCAACCTTCTTCAACACCTTTGTATACTGCAATTGCACCATCTGCAATTGCTTTTGTTTTGTCAGGTATGATTAAATCAGGGTCAAACTCTTGTTTTATACCAAGTCCATGACAATCTTCACATGCGCCAAAAGGAGAATTGAATGAAAACATTCTTGGTTGGATTTCTTCTAAATTAATATCACAATCTGAGCACGCATTATTTGATGAGAACATCGTTTGTTTATTTTTTTCGTCAAGGATAATTACAAATCCGCCTGATTTTTTAATTGCCTGTTCAATTGCATCATTTAATCTTCCTCTGTCCTCTTTTGTTGGTGAAATTCTATCAATTACAACATAAATATCGTGTTTTTTGTATCTGTCTAAAGGAATTTTATCATCTGTATTGTAAACTTCTCCATTAACATAAACTCTTGCAAAACCTTCTTCTTTTAAATCTTTAATTAGTTGTTCGTACGTTCCTTTCATTTGTCTTATTATTGGCGACATGATTTGAATTTTTTTATTTAGAAATTGCTCTAAAATTTTGTCCGTGATTACTTCTGGTGTTTGTTTTTTAATTGGTTTTCCGCACTTCGGACAATGTGATACTCCTATCCTTGCGAATAATAATCTTAAGTAATCGTAAATTTCTGTAACTGTTCCAACTGTAGATCTTGGATTTTTTGATGTACTTTTCTGTTCTATCGAAATTGCAGGGGAGAGACCTTCGATTGAGTCTACATCCGGTTTATCCATTACTCCTAAAAATTGTCTTGCGTATGCGGAGAGCGATTCAACGTATCTTCTTTGTCCTTCTGCGTATATTGTGTCAAACGCCAATGTGGATTTTCCGCTTCCGGAGAGTCCAGTTATAACTACAAATTTGTCTCTTGGAATCTTAAGACTAATGTTCTTTAGATTGTGCTCACGCGCACCTTTTATTGTTATGAATTCATCCATGTTATTTCAATCCAAATTGTGTGTATTATATGATAGAAATAATCTTTTATTTATAAATCATGCGCGGGAATGTCCAAGTGTCCAGTGGGGGTATTTTTTATTTATTTAATCGCTTCAAAAAGTCTTTACCAGCACGCAAACTTGTATACATATAAATTATCCAGTTCCAATCGGACTTCTAGTAAATACTATTATTTGCTTAATATATCTGGGCTGGTAAAAGACTTTACAAAGAGTCCTATCTTTGTCTCATTTAAAAGAAGGATTTAAAAATCCTAAAAGAACTACACTTAATGTGATTTGGTGTGGATGGAAAATATATTTTTATAGTGTTTGTTTTGATTTTTGGACTATTCCTTTTCTTTAGAGGAATTAGTTTATTTAGATTTAATAGAATTGTCAAGAATACTCCTACTTCAATGATACGTTCTATCGCAATGGGTCAAGTTGAAATATATGGTCAAGTTGTGCCATTAAAAGAAATATTAAATGTTGATGATACGACTTTATTGAAGAGTCCTTTTTCTGATAAGAATTGTATTTATTATGAATATATTGTTGAGGAATATCAGTCGGATGGAAAACATCACAGTTGGCGAAATATTTCTTCTGGTGTTCAGAGTACTTATTTTAAAGTAAAAGATGACACTGGTGAGGTTCTTGTGGATTTGAAGGGCGCAAAAATAGAGATTCCTTCTGATAATCGATTCGAATATACTGGAAATAATTTATCTGAAAGTGCACTTAGTTTTTTAAGTTCAAGACATGTTGCAGTTAAATCTCTTTTTAATTTCAATAGAAAACTTAGATTTACAGAGTTTGTGATTGAACCAGGTGACAATTTATACATTCTTGGTATTGCTGGTAAAAATCCTTTTGTACAAACAAATATAGCTGAAAGTGATGATAATATTATGATACAAAAAGGAAAGAGTCGTATTTTTGGTGGGGACCTTTATTATGTTTCAGATTTTTCGGAAAAAGACGTTTTAAAAAAAATTAAATGGAAAATCGTGGGATATTTATTTGGTGGTGCGGCTATGATTCTTTTTGACGTTTTAGTGTCTTTTAGATAATTAAGTTATGATTTGAGAACAATTGGGGGAATGATTTGATGAGTATAATAATATGGGTAATAATTATATTGTTTTTGGTAGCTTTGCTTGGCTATATTATATCGATGTATAATGGTTTGATAGAACTAAAAAATAACATAACAAAATCGTGGGCAAATATTGATGTTTTACTAAAGCAAAGAACCGATGAAATTCCGAATTTAATTTCTTCTGTAAAAGGCTATATGAAACATGAAAAAGAATTGCTTTCTGATATTACAAAAGCAAGAACAGCTATAATGAGTGCGACAACAATGTCGCAGAAAGCAAAGGCAGACGAATCTATAAGTGGTGCATTAAAATCAATATTTGCTGTTTCTGAGGCTTATCCCACATTAAAGGCAAATGAGAATTTTATGCAGCTTCAAACAAGAATTACATCACTTGAAAACGAACTTGCAGACAGGCGTGAATTTTATAATGATAGTGTGAATAATTATAACACTACAATTCAGTCTTTTCCGGATATTTTTATTGCTAAAATGATTAAAGCAGTTGCACAAGAGATGTACAAAGTTTCAGATGATGATAAAAAGAACGTGAAAGTTGAGATGTGATTTTTGATATTTTTTATGAAAATTTTCTTTTTTGTATTCTTTTTAGAATAAATTTTAAGATTGATTTTTAATAATATGTTTTGTTTTAATATATGTTTTAGTATGACCCAAAGTTTTGTATATTTTAAATAGTTTTTCTTCCGCACGTTCATATACTGCTAAATAATTTGAAAGTTTATGTTCGGTAATTTTTTCATTGTTATTAATTGAATCTTCAAGCAATTCCATATTACTAACAAGAGGAGTTCTACCAGAATTTAAATCATGAACAATTCTACCGCTTGGCTTTTCTTTTACTAAAATATCATAATATTGGGCATCCAAACTGGCATACATATGAAATAGTTTTTTTAGTAATTCTTTTTGCATAATATTAGATATCTTCGGAACTTTTTAAAACTATGTGTTTTTTTTCTTGGCATGAAATATGAAAACAAAAAACCAAACTTTTATTAGAATTAATTTATAATCATTAATTTATAATCATTAATTTATAATCATTAATTTATAATTTTGATTGCATTTATTCTTTTATAGCAATTGTTGATGGGCTTCTACGTCTAAAAATTGGTCCATCTGTTACTAAAAACCCCGCATCACGAAAGTTTTGTCTTACCCATTTTGCGTAAGAATATGTTGTTAATTTTCCGCTTTTTGTCATTTTAGAATATACTTTTTTAAAGAAATCAATTGACCACATATCTAAAACTTTCATTGGGGAAAATGGATCAAAGAAACAAAAGTCGCAAATGCCGTCTGGTACTTTTAAAATTTCTTCTTTTGCGTCACCGTAAAGCATGATTAGTGTGATGTCTTGTTCCGTATGAATGGTCTTACCATTGTCCATAAACTCTTTTATGAAATGCTGAATTAGTTTGTAGTATGATGTGTCTATTGTTATGTCATTTGTTACTGAATCAAAATCAATTAAATTAGCCATTTCTAAAATTCGCGTGTCATTTTCTAAGTAGTAAATTTTTATTTTTTTGTTTGGGTGTGCTTGTCTAATTACACCAATTCCTGCAAGCGAATTATATCCTGCGCCTGCACAAACATCCAAAATTACAATTTCATCTTTTTCACATTTGTCTATTTCCATTCCTTTTGAGTGCTTTTCTATACATTCTGATAGTGCCCCACTCATTGTTTTATAGAAGTCGTTTGTTTCTGGATGAACAAATGTGTATGTTCCGTCTTGTGTTATCTCTTTTTTAAATGTCATAATTTTTTATATTTTTATCAGATTATAAATGTGTATTATTTTGGTTATTCTTTGTTTGGGATGTTGTGATGGCGGTATTTTTATCGTGTTCTGAGTATTTCCACCAGCCTTCACATATGGTGTTAATAATTGTACCAATTTACTTACTTATTCTAAAGAGTCATTAATTACTGCATACAAATCTGTTTGCTGGTAGAAATACTATAAGCACTCTAGTCTGTTTTACTGGTAAGGTTTAAAAAGCACAACTTTTTATCTTTTTATAGGTACTTTTTATGAAAACAAATAAAAAATCAGTATTCTCATCGTTTATTAATACTATTACAGGTAAGAATGTTTGGGGTGTGTTTGTTCTATCCATGGTTTTGTATTATATTGTACACACATATTTTTATTACAAAGTTTATGATTTTTTTCCTTTTACAAGATTATTTTTATTAAAATCATTAATAGTGCTTGTAATGATTTTTCCGGTTAGTGCATTATTACATGTTTTTTTTGTTAATAGGTTTGTTGCTTTTTTATATTATATCGGCTCTATGTGGTTTGGAATTTCTATGATAACAGCATTTATATTTTTAATTACTGATGCAATTATATATTGTGGAGATTTCTTTAATTTTTATGTTGATAAGCAAATACTTGGAATTTCAGCACTTGTCGCGATTGCAGTAATATCTTCACATTCTATAGTTAATGCTAAAAAAATAAATATAAAATTTGTAAAAGTACCAATAAAAAATTTACCAAAACATCTTGATGGTTTTAAAATTGTGCAGTTGTCTGACGTTCATGCAGGTATTATTTATGATACTGAAGATTTGGCTGAAATAGTTGATATGACTAATAATCTTAATCCTGATATTGTTGCAATAACTGGAGATTTGTTTGACGGAACAGGAAAAATGTCAAGAGAACTTATTGAACCCATTGGAAAATTAACTCCTAAATATAATACTTTTTTTGTAAATGGAAATCATGAAAGCTATGCAAATAGAAAGGTCGATGTTGATAAGGTTGTAAAATCGCTTGGTGTGAAAATATTAGATGGGGACGTTTGTGATGTAAATGGACTTTTAGTTATGGGGGTTTCTACAACAAATGGCGGAGAAGTTTTATTTAATAAAAAAAGTTTGTTATCTATAAAAAATAAATTAACTCCGGGAAAACCAATTGTTTTCTTAAATCACGTTCCAAATGGTATTAAGTTTGCAAGCGATCTTGGTGTTTCATTGCAGTTATCAGGTCATACTCATGGTGGTCAAATTTATCCTTTTCGTCATGTCATGAAACCTGTTTTTAGAAAAAATTATGGTCTTTACAAAGTAAAAAATATGTATCTTTATGTTTCAAGTGGTGCAGGAACTTGGGGTCCAAAGATGCGATGGTTTTCAAACAGTGAAATAGTTTCTATTACGCTTATTTCTGACAATTCTTTGTTAAAGAAAAAAGTTGGGATGACTAGAAAAATGATGTCAAAGTTAAATGATAAGAGAAAGGCAATTGTTCAAGGAATTAAGAATAAATTCTAGTTATTTTGTGATGTGTTAATTTTTAGGCTCTGTAGAAAACATACATCTGCCTCCATTGTATTGTAATTATATTTGCTAATTGTAGTTACTGTGTCTAAAGAATTAATTCTAATAATGAATAAACAGCCGCATTGTATTTGGTTGCCTCTTATGAGGTTCTGCTTGCCGGTAGAACTTTTCTACAGAACCCAATATTTGGAAAAGTTTATAGGTATAATAATAAAAAATAGTAATATGGTAGATTTTGAACAAATACATCTTATTTACAAATTAAAAGAAGTTGAACGAAAGGGGACAGTTTCTAGTAAAAGATACGAAAGTGCTGCAGAACACGTTTATTCTTCATTAATACTTGCAAGATATTTTTTAAAGAAAATTGACGGATTAGATGAAAAAAGAGTAATGGATATGTTATTGTATCACGATGTTGTTGAAGTATATGCGGGTGATACTTTTATTTTAGATGAAAAACTTCTTAATACTAAAAAAGAGAGAGAACAAAATGCAAGTACCAAACTAGTAACTAATTTACCCTCAGAATTAAGTGTTGAATTTAAATACGCTTTTCTTGAATTCGAAGAAGGAAAAACAAAAGAAGCTAAATTTTGTAAGGCAATTGATGCATTAGATCCAATAATGCACAGTTTACATAAACCTGCGGAATGGAAAGATCACGGGTTTACAGAAAGAAAAATCAGAGATAAAAAAGAACATTTATTTAAAGAGTTTCCAATAATGTTAGATTTTTTTAATGACTTAATTCAATATTTAAAACGTGAAAATACAATTCCTGAGAGCTGAAAATATGTATAAAAGGGTTTTTTTAATACATGGATGGGGTGGAAATCCAAATAATTGTTGGTTTCCTTGGCTTAAAGAAAAACTTGAATCAAAAGGGTTTGAAGTAATTGTTCCTAATATGCCTGATTCGGAAAATCCCAAAATAAAAAATTGGGTATCTTTTTTGAAAAAACAAATCGGTGTTGTTGATAAAAATACTTATTTTGTTGGACATAGTATTGGTTGCCAAACAATAATGAGATATCTTCAAGATACACCTGATAAAACAAAAGTTGGCGGGGTTATATTTGTTGCAGGATTTTTCAATTTGCCGTTTTTGAAAACTAAAATTGAAAAGAAGATAGCAAAAGCTTGGCTTGAAATACCAATTGATACGAACAAGATAAAATCTCTTTGTAAATCAAATAATATAGTTGCAATATTCTCAGATGATGACCCTGATGTACCATTAACTGATTCTAAATTATTTAAAGAAAGATTGAATGCCAAAATTATTGTTAAACACAAAAAAGGACATTTTAGTGATGACGCAGGTGTTTTTAAACTTCCTGTTGTTTTAAAAGAATTGTTAAGTATGTAATTTTGGCTTTAAATAATATTTTTTTCACGCAGTTTGTTGGCTACAGTTATTCCGGGTTTTGCGCGTATAGGTTCTTTAGAATAATGTTCTATTAACTCTTCATAAGAGAACCATTCATGTTTACTATGTTCTTTTGACAAACGTATTTTTTTAATGTTGTCTATTAATTCGCATAAAAAGAAAACACCATAACGATGATCGTTATCATTTGTTGACCACATCTGAACGTCAATTGGTTCTAAAATGTTAATATTAAGATTCAGTTCTTCATAAATTTCTCTTTTTAATGCTTCTTTGTAATCGGTATCTTTTTCATTTATTCTTCCTCCGGGATATATCCATAATGGTCCGTTTGGAGGACAAAGCATTAATACTTTTTTATCTTTTATTATTACTGCATATTGTCCTATATTTGTTTTAAGATGTTTGTCTTGCATACTATGTTTAATTAAAAATTAGGTTAATAAATTTATCGTTAGTATTTTTTTAAAGAATAAACACTTTTTTATTTTATTTAACAAAGCAAGCTCTGTACAAAGTTGTTACTATTTTTTGGATTATTTAGTTATCATTATTTATAAACCTTTTTTAGTTTATTTATAAATATGTTAATTAATGAGCTTAAATTTTACATTTAGGCATGTCAAAACATATCATTACTGTTCTGTTTTGCTTCGCAGATGAATTTAGTTTACGATAATAATGGAAATCTATTAACAGGTGGTTGATATTACAGAATCTATAACGGCTTCAACTAATTGTGGAAAATTTATAACGGTACAAATACAAGTGGTCTTCTAAACTAAAAATTATTTAACAAAGCAAGCTCTGTAAAGAGTAGTACCTTTCTTTACGTGCCACTTTTCCCAGTGTGATTGTTCTTCAATATATTTGTACTCGATTTGTTTGAACTTTGCAGATAAGACATTTACGAAATCATCAAAAACTTCCTGTACGTCAGTTATCAGATAAATAATTCCGTCATCTTTTAGTGTGTCATATAATCCATCTAAGATTACCGGAGTAATCATTCTTCTTTTTTTGTTTCTGTTCTTTAACCAAGGGTCAGGAAACTGAATAAAAAAAGCACACACTTCTTTGTCTTTGAACATTGTTTTCATAGATATTGTAGCATTTCCCTGAACGCACCAGCAATTTTCTAATTTCTCTGCTTCGATTTGCTGTTGGACTTCTTCATTCTGAACTACTCTTACTTCAATACCTAAATAAACATTTTCAGGATGCGCTTTTGCACTGTCTAGCAGAAAATCTCCTTTTCCTGCTCCCAAATCTACATAAAGCGGTTTTGATTCATCAAGCATACTTGTCCAACACTCTCTATTTATTGGAATTGGAAATGAGAATGGATTGGTGTGTGTTCTTATTCGTCTTGCCATGATTTAGAAAAGAAAAGAGGGGTTTTTAATGTTTTCCTTGTTTACTTGGTGGGTTTAAAGTCCGTTACCTGCATTGATTGCATTGCTAATAATAGTGCCAATATAATTACATATTCTGAAGAGTCAATTTGCTTGCTGTATACTGTTATGCTTGCTGGTAACGGACTTTTTGTACGTGTCTTTGTATATGCAAATATCATAAGCTTTTTATACTAAATATAATCACTATTACATTATAATCATAGTGTGATAATTGTAGTATGACGATTGTTAAGACGATGATTGTTAAAATACGGGGGACTATACTAAAATGAATGCAGCAACTATAATATTGATAGTAATAGTAGGAATTATTGTTCTTTTAGCGCTATTTGTTGTTGGAATATACAACGGCCTAATATCAGTAAGAAACCAAGTCAAAAACTCTTTTGCGCAAATTGATGTGCAATTGAAACGAAGAAATGATCTTATACCTAATTTGGTTGAAGCAGTAAAAGGATATATGAAACATGAAAAATCCGTGCTTGAGAATGTTACAAAGGCAAGATCTGCAGTTATGGAAGCAACTACACTTGATAAGAAAGCTAAAGCATCTAATCAATTAACTCAAACTTTAAAATCGCTTTTTGCAGTTTCAGAAAATTATCCTAAACTTCAGGCAAACGAAAATTTTTTGCAATTACAAGAAGAATTATCAGGCACAGAATCAAAGATTGCTTATGCAAGACAGCATTACAATGATGTTGTTATGATGTATAACACAAAGATTCAAACTGTTCCTACAAACATATTAGCAGGAATGTTTAATTTCAAGGATGAACAAAGTTTCGAAACAGCGGAATCAGAAAGAAAGAATGTCAAAGTGTCTTTTGATTAAGTGTGTTTGATTTTGAAGATTGTTTTGATTTATTTTTTTATTTTTCTTATTTTTTGTTTTTGATTGATTATATTATGATTGGTTTTTGTTGATTATGTTTATTAAAGAATGTTAATGTTGGTGAATGAAAAATGAGAATAAGTTTTGATGAAGTGAGAAATAATAAGATAAGATCATATTTTCTAATCTCGTTTTTTATAGTGATGATAGGTATTCTTGGTGCGGTTTTTGGATTATATTTTGGTAACGTTTGGTTTGGTGTTATTTTCTCTGTAATTATTGGTATAATTTATTCATTAATTGTATTTAATTCTGGAGATTCTATGATTTTATCAATGTCAGGTGCAAGACCTGTAACGAAAAAAGAGTTTCCACACTTGTTTCACACGATTGAAGGTTTGTCTATTGCAGCAGGAATTCCTGTGCCAAAAGCATATGTGATTGATGATACTGCACTTAATGCATTTGCAACAGGCAAGAATCCAGAAACTGCATCTATTTGTGTTACAACTGGTCTATTAAAAACGATGAACAGGCAAGAGCTTGAAGGGGTTGTGGCGCATGAAATGTCACACATAAAAAATTATGATATTCGGTTTATGATGTTAACAGTTGTTCTTGTTGGTGTTGTGACTTTACTTAGTGATTTCTTGCTTAG
This sequence comes from Candidatus Woesearchaeota archaeon, assembly GCA_041661165.1. GTDB lineage: Archaea > Nanobdellota > Nanobdellia > Woesearchaeales > JBAZVA01 > JBAZVA01. Next base: position 18,302 of record JBAZVA010000008.1, read on the forward strand.
AACTTTTCTTTGGGGAGGAAAAGGTGGCGGGGATAATGATAAAGGAGGTTCATTTGCTTTGATAGCTATTGGAATTGGTCTTCTTTTTGCAATACTTAGTCCAATCATTGGTGAATTAATTAAACTTGCAATTTCGAGAAAAAGAGAATTTATGGCAGATGCTGAAGCCGTAACTTTGACTAGATACCCTGCAGGACTTGCGGGTGCTTTAAAGAAAATTTCAAAAGATCCTGATCCACTTGTTGATAAGGCAAACAAAGCTACAGCACATTTATTTATTTCTACTCCGTTTAGGGCAGATAAAGGATTTGTTGCAAATTTGTTTTCAACACATCCGCCAATTAAAGAAAGAATTAAACGAATTGAAGATATGTAGATTTGTTAAACGATGAAAAATATGATGAAATTGTTAACTAATGTTTTCTTTATTTTATTATTATTGATTTGTACCACCTCTTGTACAAATAGTGATAAGAAAACTTTTCATAATTCTTACAATGATGATTTGAGTTCATTTGACAACAGATCATTAATGAATAATGTTTCTGTTTCTCCGATTAGAGATTTTATCATTGGCGGTGCTTTGAATCCTGCTTTGTATTATCCGGAATATAAATCATGTCTTGATATGGTAGATAATTTATTTAATCTTGTTGTTGATGAAGGAAGAATGAATTGGAAAATTTCGGAGCCTGTGCAAGGGAAGGTTAATTTTTTTGCATATTTGAAATCTGCGACTTGGGTGAAGGAACATAATAAGACTATGAGGAATCATAATTTATTTTGGACTAACCCAGATGAAATACCTTCATGGGCAAAAGAACTTTCTAATCAAGAATTAAGACAAGCCATGTCAGATAGAATTTCATACGTTGCAAGCAAAGGAAGTGATATAACTTCTCTTGATGTCATTAATGAGATGATTGTGTATGATTATTTTAGAACAAGACTAGGGAACGGCATAATTAAAGACATATATGCCGAAACAAAATTGGCTCTTCCTTTGGCAAAACTATATATTAACGAAAATCCTTACCATGTTTGTACATTAAAACAATGTAATATTTCATCTAAAGAAGAGTACAAAGAATTTGTTATAGATAAGTTTCTTGATTTTTTGGATAATCTTTCAGATGAGGGAGTAATTTATGATGGAATTGGTTTACAAGCGCATTTTACTGATTCTGCAATGATTTCTAACAAGCCATTTAATTATACTAATGAAGACCATATTATTATTTATGACGAGTTGATAACAAAAATATATGAAAAAACAGGTAAGAAAGTTTTGATAACTGAGTTTGATTTTGAATCAAATAATGAAACAAAAAGAGCTAACTTTATTTCAGATTTCTATACTATGGCTTTGAATCATCCTTATACAGAAGGAATTATTTATTGGAGTTGGTTAACACCAGTGAATAAAGCTATTGTTGATTATGATTGCAAATTAAATTCTGCTGGACAGGCATATTTAAATGCTATTTCTAGTGTCAAATAAATTTTGTTCATTTATACGGCTCTGTAGAAAACAGGTACCGGCCTTAATTAAATCATAATATTATTTGCCAATTATATTTTCTATGTCTAAAGAACAAATTATGATTGCGTGGTAATCTGCTTGCCGGTAAAACTTTTCTACATAGCCCATTTACACAATATTTTTAAATGTGGTTGATGTATGTGTTGTTATGGACATTAAAGATGGTCAATTAACAAAACAAGAAGTAGACAGCATAGATGCATGCGGATGTTCTATTGAGGGAGTTAATGTTGTAAGTGATACAAAAATATTCAGAGTTAAAACTGAACACAAAATAAAATTCAAATCAGGACAGTTTTTTTTGTTGTCTGACAAAGATTTTTTAATAGATGAGAAAATTGTTCAAAGAGCATATTCTATTTGCTCAAGTGAAGATGAGGATAGGCATTTAGAGTTTGCAATAACAATGCTTTCAAATGGAACTTTCTCAAGGCATGTTTCGAATTTTAAAGACGGTCATAAATTGTGTATAAAAGGTCCGTATGGTAAATTTTTTCTTGACAAAACTAAAAATTCCACTTTTATCGCAGGAGGTTCGGGAGTTACTCCTTTTATTTCGATGCTTAGAACAATTCGTGACCAGAAATTAAATGACAAAATGAAAGCAACGTTGATTTATAGCTTGAAAACGCTTTCTGATGTTTTGTTTATTGATGAGCTAAAAGAAATAAATAAACTGCCTAATGTTGATATTATTTTATGTATTACGCGAGAAACTGGGGTTGTGTCAAACGATTTTACAGTATATGGTAAACGAATTGATGACGAAATAATAAAAAAACATTTGCTTACAGATTCACAGGTTTATACTTGTGGACCTAAAGAAATGATTATTGCATTACATGAAACGCTTTCTAAATTTATTCCCGTTGAGTCTGTGCATAACGAAAGATGGATGGCTAATAAGTAATTTTTTTTGTGCTCTATCTGAAAAGTCTAGCAGCCTTCAAAAGGTATTGAAGGATAAATCCTTCAAAGAAGAGATTTGTATTCAAATCTCTCTATAGCGTAAATATATGACCAATTAGTTTACTAATAATGTTGCGAAAAGAATACTGCATACAAGTTTGCTTGCTGCTTAACTTTTCAGACGTAGTATTAGAATTATATGATTTTAATCAAGTTAGAAATTATTGAAATGTTTATATATATGAGCAACAATTTATAAAATAGGATAATGTCTATTCAAAGGTGATAATAATGAAAAAAATTATATCTGTTATTTTATTAGGGCTTTTGCTTTTTGGTCTGTTTATTGTTGGAGGATGTTCTAAAACTTCAAAAACTGACGATATTAATAATGTAGGACTTGCAAATCCTGCATCCGTTTACTGTGAAGAGCAAGGCGGAAAGCTTGAAATGGTAAATGAAGAAAATGGCACAAGAGGAATTTGTATAACAAAAGAGGGTACACGTTGCGATGAATGGGAATATTATAGAGGAGAGTGTTTTACATTAAAGAATAATAAAAAAGTAGTAAACACATGTACAGAAGAGCAAAAGTCAGCACAGATTTGTAAACTTGATTATAATCCGGTTTGTGGTTCTGATGGTTTAACTTATGGTAATAGTTGTGGTGCATGTGCTGCAAAAGTTGATACTTGGACACAAGGAGAATGTATTTCTCATGTTTGTACTACTGAAGAAAAAGCAAACAAAGCTTGTACTAGAGAATATATGCCAGTATGTGGTTCTGATTCAAAAACGTATGGAAATAAATGTACTGCATGTTCAGAAGGAATTGATTCGTATGTAACAGGAGAATGTTCTACTCCAACTTGTAGTGAATGTCCTTTACTTTCACAACCGTCACCTGATTTTTGTAAAGATGGAAAAGTTGTTGCTGGCGTAACTGATAATTGTGGTTGTATTGGTGCTCCTAAATGTGAACCTGTTGCATGTACAATGGATGCGAAGGTTTGTTCTGACGGAAGTTATGTCGGAAGAATTGCGCCGGATTGTGAATTTGCACCATGCCCAATAAATGTGACAACTAAAGATAAAATTTATTGTAAATCTGAACAAAGAAATGCTCAGGTTTGTACTCTTGAGTATCGACCTGTTTGCGGATGGTTTAATAATAACATAAAATGTATCAAATATCCGTGTGCAATAACTGCTGACAACCCTTGTAATGCGTGTTCTAATGAAAATGTGGAGTATTGGACTGACGGGGAATGTCCGAATTAAATAAAATATAACGTTTTTATTTTATATTTTTTATATTTTTTGACTTTCTTTTTTGTTTTAATATGACATATTTTTTATTTTCTTAATATATTTGCAATTCTTTCACTATTATGTGATAGAAACACTTATAATTTGTGTCTTTCTTAGTATTTTAGTGTTAATATGGACCGTATAAATCAGGATAGAGTATCAAGGATTGTACCCGAAGAATATTTACTTAATGATGTCGGAATAGAAAAGGCAATTAGTGAAGGAGACATATTTATACAAGACGATTTAACAGAAGATCAATTTCAACCTGCAACACTTGATATGCGAATAGGCAAAGTTAAAGTTTATGACAAAGAAGCAATTGCAAAGAATGTTGAATCCTGGAATAATAGAGACGCAAAAAAATTTGATGATCAACCCTCAGATGAATTTGCAAAAACATATGATGATAAAAAAGATATTTTGATTGAACTTCCACCAAATTCATTTGCAGAAGTATATTTTCATGAAAAAATACATTGGAACAATTCAATATATTATGTTAAAACAGACCTTAGAAGTACTCGTGGAAGATCATCAATTAGATTGTATAACAACGAAATAACAAAAGATTCTGATATGAAATATATAACTGTAAGAAACAATAATCCAAATATTATTGGATTATATGGTAATGATAAGTTCGCACAACTTTTTTTTCACACTTTTAAAAAAGAAAACTCTCACGATGGATACGTTGTTACAGACGAAAAGGAAGCAAAAGAAATAGCACACGATATTTGTGATGGCCCATTTAAAATGATTGGTCCTTATATTGTATTTACAGTTGGAGACCACGTTATGAAGTTTAAAAAAAATATTGGTGTGATTGATACTAGAAGGAATTACAAAGATGAGGAATTATATGACCTTTTTAAAACAACAAAAAACATTCCTTTAAATTTTGGCGATGCAATCATTGCTCAAGTAATGCCTAGATTAAATCTTCCTAAAAATGTTGCGATTTCTCTTTTACATAACACACCATATTATCAAAACTCTGGATTGTTTGGTCCTGATGGTTCTGTACTATCATTAGAACATCATACTGCAAATGCAGGGTGGGTAGACCCTGGATATAGTGGTTTTGTAACAGCGCATCCTTTAGAAATACATCCTTATGGTCAAAAATCTAAATTGCTTCATTCGTCTTACATTAAATCACATAACATTATAAGTGTGAAAAAAGGGGATTCTCTTGTTCTTGGAAAAATTATAAAATATTATTATGACTGTAAAAAAGGATACGGTTCAAAAGAGCTAAAAAGTCATTATCAGAATTCAATTGGCGTTGGAAGCAGAAGTTGATTATTTAATATAAGCTCTTTAGAAAACATACACCGGCTTTAATTATATTGCGTAAATAATTGTACATATCTAATTGCTTATTCTAAAGAATTAACTTAATTGCCGAATAAAGAAGTTCAAAAGAACTTCTAATAGAAAACTCTAAGTTTTCTATATTATTTTGTTTGCCGGTAGAAATTTTCTACAGGCTCATTAAAATAAAATTTTATTCTTTATTTTCAAATCTTTTCTTCATAAGTTTTGATGGGAATAGTTTTGCCATTGTGCTACTTTGCCATTTTAAAAATTTATCAGTACAATCTTGGCAAATGTCAACAGAACGAGAATCATTTATTTTTAACTGATGAAAGAGGGGGTTGTAATTTTCAATGATTTTGTTGCAAAGAGCGCATTTCATGTTTTTTCTTCAATGTATTTAATTGTTTTTTCTAAGATAAAAGTTCATCCAAGGTTTTGTTGCATACGATTTATCTATTGTTGTAGTATCAGACGAAAGTAAAGTTAAATTTGTATTTTTCAATAATGATGGTATTTCTTCATCTGAATAATATGAAAAATATTTTTCTATTCCGTCATATCTTGAATCTTTTTCCAGTCCTTCTCCTGTTCCTCTTTTTAGGCAAAAATATAAGATTCCGTTAGGTTCTAAAACTTTCGCACATTTTTTAATTGCTACAGGTAATTTCTTTTTTTCTAGATGCATTAAAACAGACATTGCCCATATTCCATCAAAAGAATCATTAGGAAAACACATTTCTAAAAGATTCATGTGTTGAAAGTTTACTTGTGGCGCGTATTCTTTTGCAATATCTAGTAATTTTTTTGATAAATCTATTCCTATTACCATATTACCGTTATCTGAGAAAACTTTTGCGTCTCTTCCGGAACCACAACCTACATCTAATATGAATGCTTTTTCTGGTAAATAAGAAAGAAATTTATTTCTTTGTTCACTAGTGTCTATATTTAAAGTGTTTGCGTGATATTCATTTGCTGTTTTATCGTAACTATTAATAGTTGTAGTTAAATTTGTAGACATGATTCATCTCTTGTTTATTGATATTATTTAAAATAAATTTGTTGTCGGACACTTCCCACATCAATTTTCTAGAATTAATAAAATAAAAATTAAAAAAATTAATCGTTATCTACTCTTGGTGCAAGAATAAATGCAAGGTCTAGTTTGTCAACAGTCTTATATTCAATTTTTACAGGATAGTCTGTGTTAAACGATATAACAACGTTTGATGCAAGTTTTGAACCTTTCATCATTTTTTTTAGATATTCAATTGAATATTTTGCAGCAACTTTAGTTTTACCGTCAGAAACGATTTTTGTAGTTTCACTTTCAGTAATTTCAATATTTGCCTGTGACAAATCTCCTTGTGCTCGTACCACAAATTTACCATCAATTGCTTCAAGTGTTACAGAATCAGAAACAATATCAACATCTTCTATTGCTTCGTTAAGTGTATCACACGTTGTTGTGATTTTTACCGGAAACGACAATTCAGGAATCTTTTGCGCTCTGTCTTCTAATTCAATAACAGGCATATAGAATGTCCTTGTTGTTGTTCCTTTAAGTGTAATTTTTAATTTGTTTTTTGTAGCATCAAATTCTAAAGTCAACATATCTGTTGCTTTTGCTCTTCTTAGAATCATCTTTAGATTGTTTAGGTTTACTGCAATTTCAAGGTCTTCTTTTACATTATATTCAACAAATGCACTTGAGAATAGTTTGAATATTACCATTGCAACATTTGCAGGATCCATTGCGACTAAATTAATTTGGTTTTTTGTTATTTTTATTCTAGTTTCATTTACAAGCTCAGAAATGATTGCGATGCTTTCTTGTAGATATCTTGGTTCCGCTAATGTTAATTTCATACCAATTCCCCCGTTTTTAAGAAAATTTTGATTTTTTAATTTTTCTTAGTTATATTTTGTTTATTAAGTGTAATATTGTTAAATGACGGACGTTCATTTATATATTTTTCTGTTAATTTTCTAATAATTTTGCTATGCATAATTAATTGTTATACTATCTGTGAAATTTTATTCAAAAGCATATGTTTATAAATAAATATTGGTTTTTTTAGTATAGTAAGGTAACAATATGGCATTTAACGCACACGGACCAAGAAAGGATTTGAAAAGACGAGAAGAGTTGTCTCCAGAAGAACAGGCGATGCTTGAAATTTCAAGAATTAAGTTACCAAAAGAGCCGCAAGTATTTGGAATTGTTTTAAGAAGAGTTGGCGGTTCAAGAATGATTGTTAAGTGTCTTGACGGAAAAGAAAGAAATTGTAAAATTCCTGGAAGAATGAAAAGATTTTTATGGGTTCGTGAAAATGATATTGTAATTGTTGAACCTTGGGAATTGACACCTGAAACGAAGGGAGATGTTGTTTTCAAATATACCAAAACTCAAGTTGCTCATTTAAAGAGAAGAGAAATTTTAAAAGATTTAGATAGTATTGTTGAATTCTAATAATTGATGTTTCTGTTGATTTTTTTTAAATATTAATATTTTATGTGTAGTTAGGCTCTATAGAAAATTCTTAAAGCAATTAGAAACTATACCATTCTTCTAGAAGAGTTTCTAATTCTATTCCTGGTAGTAATTGATTTTCATTTGCTCGCATTTCATACATATCAAAAATAGTTTTTGCATATTTTGCCATTGCTTTGTATCCAAATTCGTATTTTCCTTCATCTTCTGGTAGTTCTGCTTTTCGTATTACCCTTGTGAATTCATTTATTCTTTTTTCTGGCGTACTTAATCCTATGTATACAATTGGTCCTTTGTATCCGATATCTCTTAATGCTTTTTTCAAATCACAACCATGTCCTGTTTTTTCCAGACTTCCACTTCTATATAGTGTTCCATCTGTGAAAACTAAACCAAGATTATTTTTCATAACTTCTGGTCTTGAAAGTGCGATAGCTTGCTCTAGACCATATGCTTGTAATATAGTCGGATTTGAAAAAGTAGTTTCAAATTCATCAGAAAACATGTCTACGACATCAAACTCATCATCACAAATTAAAATTGATTTCATTTTTACTCATCTTTTTTATGATTTATTTTAACTTAACTAAATAAGTATAATCACTAATTATTGGAATCTTCCATTCTTTTTTCTCAAGTGCTTTTACTATGGCAATAATTGCGACTATTAGAATTGCAATCATTACAACTCCTGATAATGCATTAATAATGTTGCTAATAATTGGTATTACTGATAAAATGCTAGAAGTAACACATATTCCTATTTCTAAAACCGCTAAAACAATTCCTTGCTTTAAATGAAAACGGATAAAATCATCACGTCTTTTAATTTCAATTGCAAGAAGCGGAATTAAAACTAATATGCCAATATATGAAAGAATCGCAGCAAGATTGTGATCTTTTTCTTTTAATTCAGAATTACTCATATTTTTGTTTTCTGTTTTTTTCTTTGCCACAAAGTCACCGCCAATTTATTTTATATTTTTCGATTATTTTTTATTTCGAGTATTTTCTTAATTAGTTTATATCTTCAAATCTTATTTTATCAGATATTAATTCATTTAATATGTGTTTTAATTTAATTATATGTACTCTTTTTTGCTCTTCAGTGTCTCTATTTCTCAAAGTAACAGTCATATGTGATTCTTCTTTATTTTCAACGCCTTCAAAGTCTACGGTTACACAATATGGTGTTCCTGCTTCATCTTCTCTTACGTATCTTTTACCAATTGAACCTGTTCTATCAAGCCTGCATACAAAAGTTCCTTTTAAATCATCAAGAATTTTTAAGGCAATACCGTCGACTGGTTCTTTTTTTACAAGTGGGAATATTGAAACCTGAACAGGTGCAACTCTTGGTGGAAGATGTAATACGCTTTTACCTTCACCAACTTCTTTCTTTTCATAGAAAATATCAAGCAAAGCAAAAGTAGGTCTGTCTGTACCAAAAGCAATTTCAATCACGTGAGGTACTTCTTTTGTTCCATCTTCTCTTGTTGCTACAAGATTTTTACCTGAATGTTTTGCATGTTGTGTTAAATCGTAAGTAGTTCTATCGTGAATTCCGCAAACTTCAGTCCAACCAAATGAATTAAGTTCAATTTCTACGTCCCATGCGTCTTCTGCATAGAAAGCTCTTTCATCTAAGTTATGTTGTCTGAATCTTATTTTTTCAGCAGGGATACCCATACTCTTGAAAAGTTCAAAACCTAAATTTAGTGCCCATGCGTACGCTTGATTCTTTAAAGTACTTGCTTCAAGTGCTTCAGACAAAGAAATTAATTTTGGATTATTGTTTCCATCTTGCATTTGGTATGACCACAAAGGAAGTTTGTTATCTTTTACTTCTTTATATGGTTCGAAATTGTTTTTTTGATCTTTGTAAATAAACAATTGACCTTCTGCTTGTGTGAATTCTCTTCCCCTAAGTACACTTTGACGCGGGGAAATTTCATTTCTGAATGCTTTTCCTATTTGAAATACGCCAAACGGTAATTTGTCTCTAAAGAAAGTTAAGTATCTTAAGAATGGTAAGTAAGTTGTAGTTGCAGTTTCTGGTCTATTGTATGCAACTTTATCAAGCCCAATTGTTGTTTTCATCATAAGATTATGTTTTAGAATCTCTGGAACGAAATTTCCTTTACATGATGGGCATTTTATTTGATTATCTGCTAAGATTAATAATAATTCTTCATTGGTTTTTCCACCAAGTTGAATATCTCCTAATACTTCTTCAATTAATTTGTCTACTCTAAAAGTGCTTTTGCATTTTGAACATTTAATTACCGGGTCGGTAAAACCGCCAGCATGACCTGATGCAATCCAAACTTCTTCTTGCATAACACAAGGACATTCAACTTCCCAAAAATTGTTTTTAATGAAAGTTTTTCTAATTGCATTTTCAACATTGTTCTTTAGAAGTTTTCCTAAGGGTGCGTATGTATAAAAACCAGCTATTCCACCGTAAATTTCCGGTTCTGGTCCCCAGATAAAGGATTTGTTTTGTAAAAATGATGTTAGTTCTTCACTTCGTTTTTCTTTTTGTATAGTTTCGTTAGATTTTTCTGCCATTATCCCACTATTATTAGTGTCTATCAAATCGTTTATAAGCTTTTCTTTGAGTGTGACACTGTTTAGAATTGGTTGAGTTTTTCTACCAGCACGCAAACTCGTATGCAGTAATTAAATTGACTCTTTATAATAAGTAAGTAAATTGGTACAATTAATAGCTATACAAGCAAGGCAGGTAGAAAAACAACAAAAGTATTTCTTATTAAAATATGATTGGAAAGCAACATAAAAAACAATAAAAGTTTTTTAAATGTGTTTTGATAATCATAAAATCAATTAATCATCATCGCTTATATCATCATAATCATCATTATCATGATCGCTTTCAGTTGATTCATCATCCATATTGTTACCCCTTATTGATTGATTCGTGTTAATTAAAATAGAAATATAGGTTTCTTTGTTACTTTTAAATTTATCGATTTTGATATATATTACTCTATAATTACAACTCGAATTTTGTGTTTTTTTGTGAAATAGAAAAATATTAATTAGAAAACGTCGTTAGTGAAAAATAAAGGACTTCGTTCTAATACGTTTTTATAAACATTTAGAGAAATTTGAAGTTATTTTTTTGTTGCTATAAAAAAATAAAAAAAAGAAAAAATATAAGTTAAAGTAATATAATTATTTTTTCTTCTTTGCTTTTGCTGCTTTCTTTTTTGCTTTTGCCATGTTTAGTTACACCCCGTGTTATTTTATTTTAATATTGTATCAAGACTTGATAGTCTAGAACTTTGATGCGTTAAAAGAACATAATTTAACATTTCTATAGAAACTTGTGTCAAATTCGTGCCCCCTTTGTGTTGATTTTATAAAATTTTGTATTTACCATTTTTTTCTTGTTATTCTCCTATAATATGAAAGGACATATTTAAATGTTTCTAAAATGAAAAAAAATATTCAGAAAAAATTTTTTTAAATTATTTTTATTTTTATTTTTATTTTTTTATTTCTCGACGATAAAATAGAAAAAATAAAAAAAACATACGAAAAAGTTAAAAAAATATCAAAAAAGTCATAAAATCAAAATTTTCATTTATTTGATTTTTTTTGAATGTAAATTTATTGTTATGAGTGTTTTTTTGAAAATTTCTTTCTTTTGATTAACACATAACAAAGGTATTAACTTTTATTTTTTCATCAATTTTTATAGGATTTTAACATCATTTAACAATGAGAATTCTTAAAAAGGGTAAAAAATACCTACAATGTATGGTTAAATACAAACAAGTACCCGAAGATTTCATTGTTTCTGAAATTAATGAGTTTGAAATCAAGAAAAATGGTGATTATCGATTATATTCTATTGAGAAAAAAAGTATTGAAAGTCTATTTTTGATATCATTTATTGGGAAAACTTGTAATATACCCTCAAAAGATATAGGAATTGCTGGGTTAAAAGACAAACACGCGATTACTAAACAATATTTAACTATCCCAAGAAAGTATGAAATTAATTTGCCTGATGAAAAAAATATCATTATAACGTTTATCGGATTTGTTGACAAACCAATTACTTCAGGAGATTTGATTGGAAATGAATTTCAAATAACAGTTCGTGACATAAAGAAAGGAGAACTTGATGGAATTTATCAAAAGGCAGAAACAATTGCTTCTCTTGGGGTGCCTAATTACTATGATTCACAAAGGTTTGGAAGTGTTATTTGTGGTGAATTCATTGCAATGTATCTGATAAAAAAGGATTACGAGTTTGCTGTGAAGATTTTTATGACTGCGTCCACAAGACACGAACAGCAGAATTTAATTGCTGAAAAGAACTTTATTTATGAGCATTGGAAGGACTTTGGAAAATTAACTATTGGAAACCCGGAACTTTCTAAAATTCAGGATGAATATAAGAAAACAGGAGAATTTTTGTTTGCATATAAGAGAATTCCTGAAAAATTAAGAGATTTGTACATTTCGGCATACCAAAGTTATATTTGGAATGAAAACCTAAAGCAACTTTTATGGAAATGTATCGATAAAAAGAGACTTTATTCAATTAAATACAATATCGGTTCACTTACTTACTTTAAATCAGTATCATCTGATGAATTATCAAAATTACCTAAATATTTTAGAACGATAAGTCATAATATGGAGTTTGAGAATGAACTTGAGAAAGAGATTATTGAAAAATTTTTAATAAAAGAAGGTATTTTATTATCTGATTTTAATATTCACAAAGCAACAGGCAACTTTTTTAAGACGCTTTCACGTGATGTTTTGCTTTTTCCTACTAATTTTTCAATTTCTGAACCGGAAGTTGATGAATTAAATGATTTTGGAAAGAATAATTTGTTTAAAATTCAGGTTTCTTTTACTTTGCCTAAGGGAAGTTATGCAACAGTTGTGACAAAGAGATTGTTTAATCAATAGATTAATAGAATGTTTGAAATTTTTTAGGCTGTTTGGAGTTTTTTGATATTTCATTTTGAAATTTTTAATGTTATTCTAAAATTTCCATTATTATTTTATAGAATTATATCCTTCTTTAAAAGTAAGTTTTGGTAAATCAGATAATACTATATATGCTTTAACTGCTTCGTCTATTATTTTTCTTGTTTTATCTTTTTTAAATTGTCGACTTGCATATAATAATGATTGTGTATAACTTTTGGTAGTTTTTTGTTCTTTACTTGCAATTTCTAATTCTTTTTTTGCTATTCCTTTCACATATTCAGGATTAATTATAAGGATAGGAGTATGACTTTTTATTTGTTCCATTATTGATAATTGAACATCTGATTTAGAACCTTCGCTATTTGTCCAGAAAACATGAATTTGATTGGCATTTTTCATAGCAAGACCATTTTGTTTTATAATATAATATCCTCCACCAATGTTATCAGTCTGATTAGTGTCTTCTTTTGGATAATGTATATTATATCCTCGCATATTCATGAATTGTTTATAAAAACTATAGAAAGCAATTTCTTCTGGAGTTGCATTTCTCACTGAACAAATTAGAAAGGTATTAATTTTAATTTCTATTGATTCAGCCACCATTCCTTTTTTGATTAATGTATGTTATTTATACTTATGTATTCCCAAAATAGATACGAAAATGCCAATATTTATATTTTTTTATGAAATGACCTGACATCGAGTTATTTCTTGTATGCTAATAATACCCATTCTTTTAGCGGAACAGAAATCTTTTCATGTGTGTTTTCGTGAGTTATATGCTCTAAATGTTCAATTTTATAATTTTCAAACAATGATATTAATTCTTTTTCATCAAAGAAATGTACCGGAAGTTCGTTTTTTATACAAAATCCAATATGCGAAAATCCGTATATGTCACTTTTGAATGCACCATAAAACGGATGTTTTGTTGAAGGAACTCTTAGAAAAATAGGTCTATTAGTTTTTAGAATAGAATCAAGCCTTTTTATTGATGTTTTGACTTCTTTGTCTGTTGCGTATTCCAATGAATGATTGGCTAATATAAAATCCATGCTATTTTTTGGAACTGAAAATTCAGATATCTTTTCTACATTGTAATTTATACTATAGTCCTTAGATTTTTGTTTTGCATAAGCTATTGCTTTGTTTGAGACATCTACTGCATAAACCATAAATCCCTGTTTTGCAAGATAAATTGAATGCCTTCCTGTGCCGCATCCGGCATCAAGAACAGTAATTACTCCTTCAGATTTTAATCTTGGAACAAGCTTTACTATTTCTTTTGAAGGCTCTTTATGAATTGGTCCTTCTTCATATATTTTATTCCAGTTTGACATTTTAAATCTGATTTTTGGGCTGTTAATAAAACTTGCCATTTTGATGATTTTTAACTTTTTTTTGGTCCTGTCCGAAGTCGTCAGCAGCAAGCAGAATATATACAATATTATGATTGCATTTCCAATAGTCAATACAATTCACACAAATAATTACGCAATGTATTGAAGGCTGCTAGACTTTTCGGACAGGCATATTGGACTACTTTTAGTATATTCGAAATAACAAAAAGCTTTTTTAATAGTGTTATATTATATTTTTATATAAAATATGAATTATTTGGTGTGAATTGTGGTACAAGATAAATGTTTAAATGAGCATAGTGCTGTTATTGAAATAAAAAAAGAAAAAAGTCGTGTTTATTCTATATTTGATGGTTCTTTTTGGTCTGTAATGTATGGTTTTGGAGAATCTTTCTTCTCTGCATTTGCTGTATTTTTAAAGGCGACGAATCTTGAACTTGGATTTATTACTTCTTTTCCACAAATGATTGGTTCATTTTTTCAGCTTTTCTCATATAAACTTATATCTTTTTTTGGCTCAAGAAAAAAAGTGGTGCTTATTTTTGCAACATTACAAGCACTAATGCATCTTTTAATTGCGATTGTTTTCTTTTTGGGAGAGTTTAGGCTGTTTTATCTTATATTATTTATATGTCTATATTGGATATGCGGTATGATTATGGGTCCTGCATGGACAAGTTGGATAGGTGATTTAGTTGATGAGCATAAAAGAGGATCTTATTTTGGTCTAAGAAGTAAAATTTGTGGTTTTATTGCATTTGTCGCATATCTTTTTGCCGGGTTTATTTTGCAAAGAAATAGTGCTACGAATTTAACTACGTATTATGGATTTTTAATTTTGTTTATTGTTGCTTTTTTAGCACGTTTGATTTCTGTTATATATTTATCAAAACAATATGAACCAAAATGTCATTTTGCACCAGAAGAAGCAAATGGTATGGTGAATTTTGTAAAAAGTGCTTGGAAAACGAATTTTGGTATTTTTGTCATATTTATGTGTTTTTTTAATTTTGCCGTTTTTGTTTCTGCACCGTTCTTTACTGCATATATGTTAAATGACCTTAGAATGAGTTATATTACATTCACATTAGTAAATGCGATTGCAATTATTTCAAAAATATTTTTTATGCCTGTTTGGGGGAAAGCATCTGACAAATTTGGTGAGAAAAAAATAATTACTGCTTCGACTCTTATGATGCCTTTAATTCCTCTTTTATGGATGATGTCAACTAATGTTTGGTATTTGCTTGTAATTCAAGCATTTTCCGGATTTGTCTGGGCGGGTTTTGAACTTGCAACATTTAATTATATATTTTCTGCAACAGATCCTAAGAAAAGAGTATCTTATGTTGCGTATTATAATGTATTAACAGGCATTTCAATATTTTTCGGAGCGCTTGCTGGAAGTCTTTTAGTAAAATTAAATTTTATATTTTGGTCACAATATTTGTTTGTGTTTTTCTTAAGTTTTGTTTTCAGATTACTTACTTTTTTTATTTTTGTTCCAAGATTAAAAGAAGTCAGAGAAGTGAAGAGCATTTCAAACAAAAGATTGATTTTTGATGTTATTATGGCAACTCCCGGAACTACTTTAAGAGATTTGTTTGTTCCTCTTATTAGAAGTCCATTTGTTAAAAAAACGCCACTTAAAAATTTCCTTTCACGTCATATGATTGTTGAAATAAATGATTTCTTAGATAAAGAATACACTAAATCAAGACACATGGTTCATGACGTAGAAATTTGGCTCATGCATTTTCACAAAGATGATAAAAGACATTCTAAAGACCTTCAATCAATACATCGTATTAAACGTCACGACTTTAGATAAAATAATTTTTAGATAAAAGAAGCTAGAATTTGAATGAATTATATATATTTTTTTAAATAATCGTCAAGTGTAATTATGTTTTTTGGAAGTTCTAATAGAATATCTGTTGCTTGAATATTATTTCTTGCGCATGTTACATAATATTGTATTATTCCTCTGTTTTCAAAAAATGCCTTTTCCAAATCATATGCTCTTTTATCAATATGTTCGGATTCATCTGAATTTTCAGAACCTCCCAATTTGTGAGCATCTTTTAATGATAATAGCATTTCATATAATTTTTTAACAGATTTTAATATGTCATCTTTTTTGCTTTCAAGATTATCAGAATATGGTATTTCTAAACATTCAAAAATAGTTTTTCTATAAAATTTTCTGTTTTCTTGTACACTATGTATGAATATAGGATTATTTATGTTTGCAGTAAGAATTCCTTTAACCAAGTTTTCTTTTTTTGTAGGGCTATAAACTCCCATAACAAAATACATTTTTCTATTAGGGTCCACGCCATTTGCTTCTTGTATATTGTTTTCATTCGTTAATTGTGTTACAATGGGTGTATCCATTAAAAGTACTAAATGACATCAATCGTTTATAAAAATTACTATTATGAAGTTTAAACATTTACATTTAGTAAGCGTGATTAATATTTGGTCATTTTAAGAGTGTCTGTGTGTGCCTGCTCTCCTTGCGTTTGCGAGTAAAATTTGTTCATTCTCATTAACGGTGAAAGAGTAATTATTTAGCGAAAATAATTATAGTTGCAGGCGACAACAGACACTCTATGTTGTACCAAGAACTTATCGTATATACTAATTAAGATTTTTGTCCTAAGAAATAATTCATAACGTGTTCTAATTCTTTTGGCAAGATATATCCGATTTCAAGTCCTTTTGCTTTATTAAATTCAGGCAATTTAAACGAATATGGTTCAAATTTACTTGGTGGAGTGCCATAATATTCTCTCGCATTTGTTTTTTTACCATTTCTTGTTATTTCTTTATCTTCAATAATTTGGCATAAATGACTGTCTCTTAATGTACAATAGTGATGTTTTTCGTTTTTTGAAAAACAATTATTTTTGTCCCATATTCTCTTTATTGTTAGATTATGTACTATAAATAATCTT
>JBAZVA010000009.1:0-7325 GCA_041661165.1 Candidatus Woesearchaeota archaeon
TAGTGGAAGATGTGGAAAATATCGCAGATCACTTTAAATATATGGTTTCTTATTTATTGGAAAAAGATACTTTTTCTATAGATAAAGATGTGATGAAATTATTTGAAGATGTCAATCTTTATTTAAATAAATTTTTCGAACTTTTTTATAGGTTTGACAAAAAATATGTGTTGATGATGCAAGAAGAAAGAAAAAGAATTATTAACACAGGAACAAGGTTACTTGAGTCAAAAAGGGGAGAAAATGCAGTTGTTGTGCATCATCTTATGACTATAACGCAAAAAACTTTTTGTCTTATAGGTCCTTATATGATCAATATTATTTAATTCTTTATGGTTTAATTGCTTTATAGAATTTTATTAATTCTTCTATTATTCTATCTCGTGATGAACTTTGTATATACATTGCTCCTACTGTACTATGCATTCCGTATCCGATTACTTCATCTGGAAATATTTCTTCAAAATGTTTCTTTGTTGTTTTTAAAGAAGGAAAAGTTCCTTCGTCAATTTTCGCTTTTATATTTTGTGATGCTCTAAAGGAAATTTTATCTATTTTATATTCTTGTGTTTTTTGTTTTGGTCTTTTGTAAGGTTGTATTCCTACTATCATAGAATCTTTACTTATTTGTGAGAAATAGGGTAGTTCGTTTACAATTTCATCACAAAAAAGTCCTATTGTTTTTGGGCCAAATGTGTGAATTTTATTCTCACTTGTTTCTTCAAAACAATTTAAATCATCTATATATGTATCAAACATAAATAGTGAATTGCCATTGTGGATACTATTTCCTTCTTTTATGTGTTTTTTCAGTTTTTCGAAAGCATTTTTTTTGTATTGGTATAATTTTTCTAAATATTCTCTGTTTTTTTCAGTATATCCTTTTTCTAATATTTCTCTTGCTAATATTATGTCTTCTTTTTCATACCCTATACAAGATAAAAGATTTATATGTTCTAGAACAGTTTTTGTGCTTATGTTATCTCCATGAAATTTAAAAGAAAATCCATCGTTTGTTTGTATTGCTTCACAATCTTCAAGTATATTTATTTTTTTACCTATCTTGGCAGGGTTTAATATATCTATATCGTCACCTAGTCCTCCTACAAGGGCAATGTGTGCCATGTTTCCTTTTATTATTCGCAATGAAGGAATCTCTCTAAGCACATAATATGTCAAAAGAGATGCATTTATTCTTTTATCTTTCTTCTGTATGTTGTAATATTCAGAGTTAAGGCAGTGAAAATTTTCTCTAACATCATTTGCAGTGGATTTTGTATCATGGTGATCTATTTGAAATCCTATGCAATTATTGTTTTTGCATTGTTCGTCTAAGTAATCCTCTATTCCCGATCCAAGATCCGTGACAATTATTCTTTTTTTTGATTTTCTCGATTTTGATATTTTATCAAAAACTTTTTCTATTTCGTTTTTAAATTCTCTTTCAAAATGAAATGTTTCTACATTTACATTATTAATTTCTAGTGCATTCTTTAATACTTCAGAAGAACAAATGCCGTCTGCATCGTTATGATGAAAGATATAAGTTGGGATTTTTTGTTTTATTATTATTTTAATTTCTTCTCTGATGTCAGTTATGTTAGAAGCGAGAGTTTTCATAATCCATTTTCCAAACGTTCTTTAAATTTTTTGTAAATATATCTTGTACTATTAGATAAATAAATTACTTTTTTAATATCTTCTTCCGTAGTATACATTAACATTTCATTTAAATCCTTTTGTTTTTTAGGTTCGTTTGGGGTGTTTTCGTATCTCAAAAATTCTTCAATTTTCAAGGGTATTTCTTGCTTTTTTTGTCCAAATAAAAATCTGGCATATTTGTTGATATCTTCAGTTGCTATAGTTAACAAATAGTTCATTTCTTTCTTTAGTTCTCCGATATTTTTTCCGCAGGAATCAGAAGAACCTCTTCCTAGAAGAAGTTTTGAATTTTCTTTTTCTAAGAATACATTTTTTATTAAATAAAACATTCTCATACTAGAATAATATGACATTAAGTATAAATCATCAAAATATCTGCTTATATCTTCTTTTTTTACATTTACCATGCAGTCTTTTGCAAATTCAAAACGCGATTCAATTAATTTATCTTCTTCTAATTGTAATAAGTGATAGTTATTTCTAAATTTAAAAATATCATTAAATATGTGTGCTGGTCTTGCTGAAATATCAAAATGAACTAACGTTTGTTCTGCTAAGCTTCTTATCTGAGTAGATGCATTTTTGTTATCTAGAAGAGATAGTATGTCTGATAATTTTGCATTTACTATTCCAGTACGTACACCTGAATTACTTAGTGATTTATCCATATTTCTTACTATGACTCCTGGATTAGTTATCTTTTCATGATATATATTTAGTGCGTAATCTAAATTAGTTAAGAATGATGCACTTTCAATATCTTTTAATTCTCCAGAAAATAATTTGTAAAGGTTTCCTATGTAATAATTATTAAGATTTCTAAGGTTTTCAGTGCTGTGTGTGAGTTTCTTTTTCATATTTTCTAAATTAATATCTTTACATTTCGTTCTGGATTTATCTTGAGTGTGATCATATCTTTGCCATGCGATTATATCTTTTTTATGTTTTGACACAATTTCTTTTAAATATTCAATTAGTTTTTTACTTTGAGGTGCGACTGGTGTATTTTCACTTCCTTCTGATTTTTTTAATTCTTCTAGCCATTCTTTATAGTGAATTAAAAGGTATCTGACCGGAGTTGCTAATGCGTGAACAACAGGAACGATATGTGTTTCTACATCATTTATTCTTATTTTTTGATATTTGTTTTCATTTTTGTTTTCTAAAAGTGCTCCAAATGAATTCACTATATTTATTCCTGTTTCTTTTCCTATGTCGAAAGCTTCAGCATTTGCTGCTATTTCTTCTAAACTAGAATATGGTTTTAATACAAAAATAGTTGAATCAAGCGAATATTTCTGATTTGGATTCACATCTCCTGCAATTCCAATGACTGCGTTTTGTATTGTTTTATTGCTTAATTTAGAAAATTCAGGATTTTCAAAATATAATGTTGCTAAATCTCTATAATCTCTTATTTTTCCTTTTTCTGCTTCTTTAGAATCGTGAACGTCTGTTTTTCCTTCGAAAAGTAAAAGATTGTCTCCTATGAATTTCGAGGCTAAATTTTCTTGATGTATTTTCTGTGTTGCCGTTTCAATTTGACTTCTTTGATATATTTTTATTATTTTTTCTATATCTATGCCTGTTCCTTCTTTTTTTATAAAATGTCCGGGGTCAATTTTTCCTGCGTAACTTGGATCTGCTGACATCGCCACATATGGTATTCCTTTATTTTTTGCCATTTGAATTATATCTAATCCATTAAAATTTGGATTTCTGGATTTAAGATTTATATCTGATATTATTAAATCAAATTCGTTTAATCTGGGTATTTGACTTTTTTCTTCTATGCTATTAACTACTGTTATGTTTTCTTCATGAGTATATTCTAAAAATCGTTCTTTAATTAAGCTTGAAACTATTGTTTCATCTTCAAAAATAATTAATTTTAATTCTTTTTTAGTCTTTAATGATTCTAAGTATGCTGGTATAGAAAGACTGCTTTCTCTTGCAATATCTAAATATTTTTCTGTAGGAATATCTGGCTGATTCTCTTTACTATTACTAGATGCGTCCTTTAAAGGAATTTTTTCTTCCAAAATTATCCCTGTTTATTCGTTTTATGAATTTGGCTATTTTTATTTCTGCGAAGATATTTTACTCTGCTTTCTAGGTTCTTTTATTGATTCCCCAAATATTATGCTAGTTTATAGAATATAGATAACCTTCATTTATAAACCTTTTTATTTTCGTTACTTTCAAGTGGTTTATTAAACAGAGGGCTAAAAACCTTTAAAAATGGCATTTTTCACATTATAAGTATGGTTGTCAAAAATACTAAAAAATCATCTAATAAAGAAAAAAAAGCACTAAAATTGTCAAAAAATGATAAAAAATTCAAAATTATCACAAAAACAGACAAAATTGGGGATATTTTATCAATTTGTCCACAATCTGCTCTTTTAATGTCAAAATACGGTCTTCATTGTGTTGGTTGTGCAATCGGAGTATCTGAAACACTTGAAGATGGTTGTAGAGCACATTTTCTTCAAGATAAAGACGTTGAGTTGTTGGTAAAAGAAATAAATGACGAAATTGCAAAGGATTCTAAAGCAAAAAAATAAATCTTTTATTTAATTGTTATTATATTTTCGGCTCTGTAGAAAACATACACCGGCCTTGTCTGTATTGTGTAAATAATTATACCAAAATAATTGCTTATTCTAAAGAACTAAGTTATTTGCTGCATATTCTTTTGTTTGCCGGTAGAATTTTTCTACAGAACCTATATTTTCTTTTTTATAATCATATTTTTATGCTCATAACAATTTAAATCAAGAAAAATAAAGCAAATGTTCTCTGAAATGATTCATCTCTTTTGGGAATTTATTTATTTTTTCTACTGTTTTTTTGTATTTTCTTCTAAAATCGCTTGCTTCTTCTTGTGATAATCCTGTTAATAATTCGTAAGAAATACTTTCGTCAAGCAAAGTTCTTTTTTTTGTTTTAATATTTAGTACGTTATAATTTTCCGGATTGTTAAAAACATCAGAATTTTTTTGTAAACCAAATATTGATGTGCAAATTAAATCAATATTTTCCTCATTTTTTTTTAAGAATTCAATAGTCTCAAGAAAATCTTCTTTTGTTTCATTAGGAAAACCAAACATTGTGAATGTTACGTTAATTATTCCCGCTTTGTGAGAGTGTAATAAAACATTTTCAATATCTTTTTTATTTGTTCCTTTTTTCATAAGTGTTAATATTTTATCACTTCCCGATTCCATACCCCACATTATTACTCTAAGTCCTGATGTATGTAATTTTTTCAGAGTGCCAAAGTCAAAATCGTTCTTTGGACTTAATTGACACATCCATTTTACATTTAGCGGTTCTAGAATTTCAGACAATTCTATTATTCTTTTTTTGGTAAGCATATCGTCAGTGATAAACAAATATTTCTGATTGTTTTTCTTGATTGTGTCTTTTATTTTTCCTAAATCAAATTCAAAATATTTTTCACTTTGGTGATGTGTGCAAAATGCGCATTTTTTATATGGGCAAGAATTTGTTGTTTTTACCGGATAAACTATTTCTTTTAAAAAATATTTTTCTAAATTGTAACTGGAAAAATCAAGAACGCAAGTTTTTTCTTTTATTTCTTTATTTTCTGATATATATACAAACAATTCTTCTTTATTTTTTAAAAATATATCTGCCTGTTCAATAATCTTCTCACTTACCGCAGGTCCACCAATTATTGTCTTTATGTTTCTTTTTTTAAGTTCTTTTAATAACGCAAAAGTATACGGTACTTGACTCGAATATACAACGCTAATGCATACGATATTTGGTTTCTTCTTTATTATTTCAAGAATTATTTCGTCAAACAAAACAGGGTTTTCTCCACCAATCACTTTTTTTGTGTTTTTCGAATATGTTTCATCAGATATTTTTCTGTATTCTTTTGTTTTTTTCTCATATTCTTCAAAATTTATATTTTCTTTTGTTTCATTCTTGATATAATCATGATATTCTTTGAATATTTTTACGTGACAAAAAACATTTGCGTCAAATAAATTAACATTAAACGTATCATTTAAATTTTCCTTTAGAAAAGAAGCAATATTCGTAATTGAATAAGGTGGACTTGCGGGAGTGCAAAACGGCGGATACAAAAGTAATATATTTGTCATAATATGAAAAAAGAAAATACTATTTAAAAAACAATAAGATTGTTAATCTACTATAAGTCTTTTATCGGCCTTGCTTTCATTACTAATAATTGTACCAACAATATTGTTTATTCTAAAGAACCAAAAATTTCGCTGCATACTGTTTTGCTTGCCGGTAAAGATTTATTTTTATGTCTTAAAATCTTACTTCGGAAGTATCAACTTCTCGTCCACAATAAGGACATGCTCTTGGCTGTTCTTTTACAACATCGTACTTTATTTTGTATTGACATTTAGAACAAGTTAATTGAACATGATTAGCATCAAGTTTTGGGGCTGGTTGTCTTGAATCAAATTTTGGTGCCGTTCTTTCTAATGCTTCATCATCCGCGTCCCAACCAGGAACGTTTGATTTTGGTTTAGAAGGTGCACTTGGTTGAGTTTGTGGTCTTGTTTGTCCTGCAGATGTTTGCATTTGTGGTTTTGCCTGTGGTGCTGCTGCTTGTGCTGGTTTTGCAAATGGATTAAATGCTGGTTTAGATGGTTGTACTCCAGAATTTGCATTTGAATTCTTTTTAAGCATCATTGATGTTAAATCAGCTAAAGTAGATGGTTGTTGTGTTTGAGATTTCACTTGTGCTCCTGCTTGCATTTGTGGTTTAATTTCTTGCGGTTGTATTCTAACCGATTGTGACGCAGTTGTTGTTTGCGTACTTGACGTTGACGACATTTTACCAGTTTTTCTGTCTTTTACACATTGTGGGCAAACTAATTTTCCAATTATTGGATCAATAACGAAAGTTGAAGAATCTGCTGCTCTTTTACAATTTTTACACTGTATTTGTACCATTTATATCACACCCAATTTTATATCGCTTAATTCTATTACTGCTCTATAATAGATTTATCCATATCAACTTTAAAAATATTTCTAATGTAGAACTATTAATTGGGTATAAAACAAGAATGCGGTGACCGGGAATCGAACCCGGACCGAAACCTTGGCAAGGTCCCATTGTACCATTCAACCACCACCGCAAATTTTGGTCTCTATATCATTTAACAATCATCATAGAACTTTGAATTATTACCAATATAAAACATTATGTGCTTATATTGTCCATAAATACAATTCAAAGCTCTTCTTTGAAAGTTTGCTTATTTTTGCAAACTCCTCAATAAGAACGCCAAATGATTAGGAATATAAAAAAATAGGCCCTCCCGGACTCGAACCGGGGATATTCGCCGTGTAAGGGCGACGTTATAGCCGCTAGACTAAGAGCCTATGATAATAAAAAAACAAAATAAAACAGTTTATAAATGTTTCCCTCTATTAAGAGAATTATGAGAGTACAAATACTTTTGTTAGTTCTTTTAGCGTTTTTTATAATCTCCTGCGAATCCGATTTACCAAAGGATATTCTTGAACAATCTTGTAAAAGCGATAAGCCAGTTCCTATCAATTGTGAGAAATTTAAGACTGATGATTATGCAAATACTATTCAATTTGTGATTGCAGAAATAGATAAAGTTGTAATAAACGAA
>JBAZVA010000009.1:7335-34137 GCA_041661165.1 Candidatus Woesearchaeota archaeon
TTGTAATTTGAAGAAATCATCAAGAACGTCAGGGTTTTATGTTCTAACATTCAAGTGTGAAAGAGATATTTATGCAAAAAATATTTCT
Source organism: Candidatus Woesearchaeota archaeon (assembly GCA_041661165.1). Classification (GTDB taxonomy): domain Archaea; phylum Nanobdellota; class Nanobdellia; order Woesearchaeales; family JBAZVA01; genus JBAZVA01. The sequence goes on from JBAZVA010000009.1 coordinate 7,424, forward strand.
GGGACATTAGAATTTGATTACAATTTTATGGCAAAAAATAAACACACAATTATTTCTTTTAAAAGAATTTTTGGAAAAAAAGACATGTTGCTTGAAAGAAAACCACTTGACGATTATTCCGAATTTTCATAATTTTTTATTATGTTTGCTATTCTGTTAGAAGTATTCTTACCTGCACGCAGACTCGTATTCAGTACATAGCTGCAGTTCCAATCGGAACTTTTACTTTGTACAATTATTAGCACTATATGTTGAGGCTGGTAAGAATACTTACAATTAATGTTTAGCTCACAAACATGTTATTTCATGGCTAATCAGTTTTTTATCTTTATAGCAAAATTTTCCAAATACAAAACATTTTTTATCTAGATATTTTAAGAATATTCTATCTCCGTCCCACAAATTTAAATCTAGAATTTTATTGTCTTCAACCCAAACTAATTTTCCTTCATTACACTCAATAAATTCTCCATCATAATCGTTTGCGATAAATACATCTACAACCCAATCATTTTTTCCGTCGAATTGTGGAAAAGTCAAATTCATTTTATACTCTATTTTTTTAATATTAACACCGCACTCTTCTTTTACTTCTCGAATAACGCATTCAAGTGGAGTTTCAAGTCCTTCTAACTTTCCACCGGGCGCACTATATTTTCCGATGTGTTCATCATTTACCTTTTTGTTTCTAAGTAGCATTAATGTTTTTCCATCTTTTCTAATGTAGCATAATGTTGCACGAATTAGTTTAGTATTTATTTGTTCCATATTATTCACCTATATTACATCATATCCGTATCCGTTTTCTTTTGCAATTCTTTTATTGAATTTTAAATTTCCATACTTATCTCTATATAATCCAATATCATTTTTTATTTGCCCATTATTTATTCTTGCAACAATATTTCCGAAATAATTAAAGGAATACTTCGCTCTTTTTGCAATTCCTACAATCAGTTGGTCTTTACCGCATGAACCACCACACGATTCTATTATTGAGACAATATCGTCTTTTATATTTCTTTTACCAATCATAAGTATCACCAAATAAATCATTACAAATAAACATTATAAACTAGAAAGTCAATTCAGTTTGACTAAAGAAAAATTAGAATTTTTATTATTGTGAATAGTTTTGGTAATTTTTATTGTTTTATTAGTTATCATTTTTTTAAGAAATAGTTTATCTTCGCCATAAATGTCTATTTTTCCTATGTCCGACAATTTCACCCATTCTATATTTTCTGGTTCATTTATTGGTATGGCGGTAAAGAAATATACTATCCAGTGATATGTTATTTTGTTGTTATCGTTTGATTTTTCAATAAATTCATTTATGCATTTTAGTTTTAAGTCAGTTATTTCAAGACCAACTTGTTTTTTACATTTTTCAATTGCATTTGTAAAAACATCGTATTCTTTTCTTGCTTTCCCACCAATTAAGATGAATTTGCCCTTTTGTGGTTCGTCTTTTTTTCTTGTAAGCATTACTTTTTTGTTTTTTATTGGTGCAACTGCAGTTACAACTACAATTGGAACTTCATCTTTTTCAATAATAGAAAGGTAAGGACAAAGTTCTTTTCCTTTGTCGCTTAATTCATAACAAATAATTTTATCAATTTTTGTTTTTCTAATTAAATTTTGTTTTAAAAGCGAATTAAGGTTATAGGAAAGTTCGTTACTTTTTTGTAAAGTAATTTTTTTAATATCATTAAACTTTCCAAAACCGTCATTTACTGTTTTAAAAACACATAATTTTTGTTTTGACAGTTCGCTTTTTGATATCATGCAACACCATACACACTTTAATTGTCAGAAGTATTTTCACCAGCGAGCAGACTCCTCGAAGAGGTAGCCAAGTGCAACGCAGCTATGTATGCACTATTATGTTAGCACATACTACCAGAGCAATAATTAGCACAATTATTTGCACTAAATGTAAAGGCTGGTAAGAATACTTCTGACCATTTCAATAAACTTAAGCCTTTTTGTGCTCATGTTCTTTTTTTGGGTGTTCTTGTGCGCTTGCTTGTGCATTTTGCTGTTCATATAGTGCTTTTACTAATTCTTGCATTTCAGCAACATATTCGCTTTCAGTAAAAAGTTTCTTTTTAACTAAAAGTCTAATTAAACCTTCAATTTTATAGTGTGCTTCAAAAGCAACATCGTGTGCAGATGGAAGTCCACATGCATCATCAGTTCCGCAATTACATCCTTCGTGTTTTGTCATATTATTTCCTCCTTATTCATATCAATGAGAACAAATCATCACATATATGAAATATAGTATAAGAAAAATTCAATCGATTTAAAAGTATTTGCTATATTAACTTGGTATACTTTTATATATTATTAACAATAAATAGTATTTGAAACGTTATTATGAAAAAAGAGGGAGGACACTTACTATTATTATATGTACTACTGTTAGTTTTTTTTGTAAACTTGGTATTCTCATCAGTAACTCTCTCGTCGCAAGACATAACATTATATGGTAAAAGTTCGATTGAACTACCTATATATATTCAAAATGAAAATAACTTTTCGACAAACTATAGTGCAATTATTATTTGTAATGATTGTTTAAAATTTACAGATAATCATGAAGATTACTATAAGAACATAAATTTCAAGTTATTTGTGTTTAACAAATCTGAATTTTTGCCAATGCAAGCAAAGACTGGGATACTTAGAATTGAATCGCTGAATGTTTTTCAAAAAACTTTCGCATTTGATGTTTTGATACTAGAAAACAGTAAGATAATAAAAAATGAAACTGTTTTTGTGAAAGTTTCTGAAAAATCTTCAGTAGAACAATCTAATTCTATTCTCAATTTTAAAAATAAGTTCTCGATAACAAACTATTTTTTTATATTTATCATTGTATTTTTCTTTTGTTATTTTGGATTAAAACTTTTTATTAAAACTGCAAGACAGGAACTCTCGAGAGAAATGTTCTTTTTAGTTTTAATTATTTCTACAATTGCAATAACGTATGCGCTTATTTTGTTTTTTCGTCTTTAATTTTAATTTTTATTTATAAATAACATCGATGAAAAGAGATAGATTTATAAAGTAATATACGAATTGGTATACTATAATTCGGAATTAACGAATTATAATAGCAAAAAGGAAAAGAGGTGTAGGATATAATGAGGATTCTAAAAAAATTAGGACAAACAGCTACAGAATATTTAATAATTCTGGCAGTAGTAATCGTTATCGCTCTGATTGTAGTAGGTGTTATGGGAGGAATTCCAGGCATTGGTAAGAGTGGTAAAGCAGGTGCAGATAAAGCATACTGGGCAACAGCAAAAATAAGTCTTGAACAAGTTGGTATTTCAGCAGTACAAGCTGATTCAATAAAAATAAGAAACAGTCAAGATGATACTGTTATAATGTCATCAGTAATTTTTGATTTAAATGGAGTTAGAAATGAAATGTTAACTGAAAACGTTACTTTAGCATCAGGAGAATCAAAATTAGTATCTCCAACAGCAACTAATCTTGTTTGTACTGCAGGAAACAGTTTTTCCTACAATGTAGAAATGACTTACAAAATGGGTGCAACAGGAGCAGAGTTTACTGATAAAGGACACGCAATTGGCGGAACTTGTGCTAACTAAGTAATTTTTTTTACTTTTTTTATTTTATTTTTATTTCAAGAATTTTTCAACATCACATTCACGACATCATCATTATAAAAAATTGGTATGAGGACGAAAACATGAAACTAAAAAAATTAGCTCAAACAGCAACTGAATATCTAATAATTCTCGCAGTAGTTATCGTTATTGCACTTATCGTTGTTAGTGTTATGGGTGGAATTCCAGGTATTGGAAAGAGTGGACAGGATAAAGCAGAGAAGGCATTTTGGGCAACATCTGACATCGCAATTCCTGCATACGCAAACACACAAAACAATAATATGACTATTAATATGAGAAATAATTTGCAAGAAGGAATTACTTTAAATACATTCTCACTTGATGGAGTAACATATTATAACGCTACAGCTGGTTTTTACGTCGAATCCGGTGAAACTATTAATTTACCTGTAATTGGAAAACCTGTTTGTACTGCAGGGGATACATATAGTTACGCAGTAGAAATAAATTATACTACTATGACAGGAAAAGGATACACATTTAACGGATATGGTCATAAGTTAGCCGGTCAGTGTGGAAATTAATTTATTTTTATTTTTTTTAATATTATTTATTTTTTAATATTGCTTATTTTTTAATTTTTCTAATTATTTTTAATTGATTTTATCTTAATTTAATGTTTCTGCCAACAAGCAGAATTTATGCACGATTATATTTAGTCATACTATGAAGCAATTATAATCACAAAAGTTATTGCTATACACTCACAAGTAGGCAGAAACATTCAGAATAGAACTTAAATAAAAAAAGAATTTACAATTAATCCAACAATAATAACTAAAAAAATCAATCCAGTTGCTGCTTTCATCTTTGGTGTTATGTATTTCTTCATTGTTAAATTAAATATTAAAAATGTAATTGTAACAAGAAGCAGTACATAGTTAATAATAAGCGCAATCTTGTTTCCTTCTATAAAAAAAGTCATAAAATAATATCCTACTAGCAAAATTTTAAAAAGAACAGAAAAGAAAGTACGAGAACTTGTTCCTCTTTTTAAAAAAAGCATTATAAACAGAGCAAAAAGTGATAAAAATCCGAGAAGTTTGTAATATAATACTAATTCCATTGTGTGTGACCAAAGTGTATGAGTAAATCAGCATCTGTTTTTGGAATATCGCACGCGCCAAAATTACTAGAACCCCATAAATAAATTTCTGCTTTCGTTTCTTTTTTTAATCTCAAGACTATTTCTTTTGCAAACGGCTTTAGACCATCGGGAAACTGTAAAACTACTGTTTTTGCTTTCTTTTGCTTTATTTCTTTAATTATTCGTTCTATCTCAAAATCGTAATTTGATTCTTTTAGTTCCATTATTGCATCCCCTAACCATTCAATAGGTAAATTATCAAAAGGATAACGCCAAACTTAATACACAAACATAAGTATTTAAATATAACGTCGCCACATTTTAAATTATGAATATTTTCACATTTACTGACCTTCATTCTGACATTGCGTCGCTTCAAAAGATAGTTTTGCGTGTAAATAAGAAAGATATTGATATTGTAGTTTCTTGTGGCGATTTAACAAATTTTGGTATGAAAATTGAAGAAGTATTTTTGCTTTTATCAAAAATTAAAAAAACTGTACTTTTGATTCCTGGAAATCACGAAAGCGATGAAGAAATGAATTACTTCTGTAACGTATACAAAAATTGTGTGAATATAAATCACAAAAAATTTATCTATAAAAATACTATTTTCGTAGGATATGGTGACGGTGGATTTGTAGAATATGATCCCAGATTAAAATTGCTTTCAAAACAGTTCAAAAAATATTTCAAAGAGTTTGCAGGAAACAAAATTCTCGTTCTTCATGGGCCTCCTTACGGAACAAAGTGTGACAATCGTTCTGCGTGGTTTTCTGGCGAAAGATTTAACGGCTCAAAAACTGCTCGTACTTTGATTTTAGAATCAAAAATTGATTTAGCTCTTTGCGGACATATTCATGAATGCGAAGGTTGTCAGGACATGATAGGAAAAACGTTAGTTCTAAATCCTTCTTACAAAGGAAAGATAATTGCATTAGAATGATTTTTAAATATTAAACTGATTTCTTTATTTTATGTTATCAAATTCAGAGTTAAATGCTAAACAGTACTATCATGGTAATGATGTTGCTTATGTAAAAGAACAATTGAGAAAGCATGGCAAATACATGCATGATTTAGCGTTAAAAGTTGATCTTCCTATCGCAGTTACTTCTAACTTTAAATGGGCAGAACGATATGCGTTATTTGCATGGGATAGAAGTAAAATGACTCCTGTGGTTCTAATTATAGATGGTGATGCTGTAAGAGAAAGAGTTAAAGAAGCATCTAATGTAAGTTCATCGCCTTGCATAGATTATTTACTTGAATCTGAATTTATGATTAAAGAAATAAAACTGTGAAGTCCTTATAGTTATTTAAAATAAATAGAACTCATTTATAACAAACAATTTTAATACACATCAAAACAAGAAATTCTCTAAAGTACTACCTGTGCGATTAGAAAAAACATAAAATAAAAAATTAAGAAAACTTTACTTAACTAGTCTCTTCCTTTTTTCTTTCTTCATTTTTTTTCTTTGCCATTTCCAACGCATTTGGCCTTTTTTCTTCCATCTTCTTGAGCTTCGTTTCATTAATTTTCCTCGTAATTTCCTATAAATATAAAATGCTCCGGTCGAGATTCGAACTCGAGTCACTACCGCGAAAGGGTGGTATGATTGACCGGGCTACACTACCGGAGCGCATTCTTTATAAGCAAGAATCAAGTAACTATTTAAAAACATTTCTATTGGATTGTATATAGTGGTTTATTTTTGTTTCTTTATAGAAAGATTTAAATAATACCTGAAATAAGGTATGTTTATACCATTAAAAAGGTATTTGTATGTTAACGCCAAAACAGATAAAAATATTTGAAGTGTTTTTGAGAAAACCGTATAGGGAGTTTACTTATAAAGAAATAAAAGATTTTTCTAAGGAGAAATCAAATTCTATTATTCAGAAATCAATAGTAACATTTCTTACAGAAGAGTTAGTTAAAAAAAGAGAAGTCGGAAATATTATTTTGTATGCTGTAAATTTAGAGAATAGTGTTATTTTTTCATATTTTAATATATTGATAAAAGAGAAGATGTCAAAATTAATTAAAAATAGTTTGAAAATAATTAAAGAAGAATTGTCTGGCATCGAATTTGTTTCAATTGTACTTTTTGGTTCATATGCGCAAGGAAAACAAACAGAAAAATCTGATTTTGATATTGCAATTTTTGTAAATTCATCAGATGATAAAAAGAATTGTGAGCTATCTATGAAATCTGCCGAACTTAAATCTATATTAAAACTTGATTTTCATGTGATAACTAAACATGAAATGCTTCAAATGCTAAAAGACAAATATGAAAATTTAGGAAAACAAATTGCATACAAACACATTGTAATTCAAAATCCGGAAATATTTTATTCGATAATTTCAGAGGGGATAAATAATGGTTTCAAAATTATATATTCATAGAGCAGAAAACGAAATAAAATTGGCGGAGATTATATTTGCAATAAGTGAAAATCCTAATATTCAGAAAGAAACTTTTAGTGTTAATGACCCAGAAACTGCAGTAATTGCATAGTTATTATGGTATATTTTATGGTGCAAAAGCATATTTGGCAAAGAAAGGAATTAAGGTATCTGCTCCAGAAGAACACAAAAAAACATTTGATGAATTTAAACAATTTGTTGAAAGCGGAAAATTAGATGTTGAACTTTTAAAAATATACCAAGAAGCATTAGTTAGAGCAGAGTATTTGCTTGGATTATTTAAAGAAGAAAAAAAGAAACGTGGAGAATTTACATATAGGACAATGCCGCAGGCAAACAAAGAACCGGCAAAAGAAAGTTTGGAACATGCAAAAATATTTTTTAAGAATATGATTGCATTACTTTTGAATTGAAAACTAAATTGAACAGATTAATAAATATAATTTCTCAGAAATTAATAAAAATTTAGAAAAAATAAAAAAATTACTTAAATGGTAGTGTTGTATCACTAACAGTTCCTTTACTATCAACAGTTAAAAAAGTATAAAGAACAGGTGCTTGAGATCTTGTATAACTAGGATTACTGTTTAGTTCTCTTTGTTTTTCTAAAAATGTAGCATCAGTTATATCACAAACAGGAATATATTTAGTTTTTAGTCTGCCGCCTATAGGAAATGTTTTTTTAATAGTTGTATCAGAAAACATTGCTTCAACGTAGACAGTATCAATTCCATCATTATCATTTATTTTATACAAGCCATTTCCAGATGCGCCATTTTTACATTGAAATTCAACTGTTGCAGGAGTATTAACAGATTCTTGATAAATTGGGTTTGATGTTTGTTCTGAAATAGGATTATTTTTAGCACATCCTCCTAGAAGTGCAGTTGTTATTATTAAACTTAGAGTTGGTATTATTTTTTTCATTTTATGTTCACCTTTTTATTATTATTTATTATTAGGACCTAAAGCGCCTTCTAATGATTGAGATGCTCTTCTTTGTTCCATTGCTGTTATAGTAAATCTGTCTCTTTCATCGGGAGTCATTACTTTTGTATTTTTAGATAGCATATAGTTACTGCCTCTCCAAGTTGAAAAGTCAGTTCCTATCGCAGAAGAATCATAAGTGACAACTTCTTGCATAGGAATTGGGCCTGCACTTCCGGGCTCGACATTTTTTGTAACAAGATCAATATAACCATTTTTATCGTTATCCATATTCCAAAGAAAATAAGATGTTCCTGTTTTTTGAGAATTAACCATAGTAGGCCTAGTTTTTGCCATATAATTCTGATGAGATTTTGTTTCTGAATTACTGCAACCTGCAGTTATTAATCCTATTCCTAAAACTATTCCCTTTACGTATTTATTTTTTGCTAATTCTGATAACATTTTATCACCATTTTATATTAAATATTGATTTTTACAAGTATTTAAACCTTTCGTTTCATTGTCCCTTATAAGTAGTTACTATTTTAAGAAGAATCTACTTACATCTAAGAAGTCTCTCTACCAGCAAGCTGACTCGTATGCACTATTACATCAGTAGTTCCAATCTGAACTTCTAATTAATACAATTATTTGCACTAAATGTAAAAGCAGGTAGAGAGACTTCTAAAGACTCATAATGAATAAAAAAGAAAAAAATGAGACTAAGGGGACTTTCATTGACGTCGCACGAATATTCGAGCGATAGTCGATTTTGAACCCCCGACCCCCGGCTGTCTTCGCTTTATACGGCACAAAAATCCGTATACGGTCATATAAGACCGGTGCTCTAACCAGGCTGAGCTATAGTCTCATTTTTGAATATGAGTAATTGTCTATAAGTAATAAGTGTTCGACATACCGGCTCTCTTGCGAAAGCAAATATTTACGGTTCTTCCTCAGTAACGGTGTATGCGCAAACATTTAGCGTAAATAATCGTATTTGCCGGTAAAGTGAACACTTATTACTCACTGTGTTCCAATAAGCCTTACGGGATTTGAACCCGCGGCAACTCGATTTCAATTGGCAGTTTAATTTACCATTAAGAGTCGAGTGCTCTAACCGGACTGAGCTAAAGGCCTATATACTACAAAAATATAAGAGAATTATTTAAAAAGCTTTTTATATATGCAAGTTTTATTACTTATCATAAGGGGTGGATATTGAAAAACGAAATAAGACGTGACTATATTTTAGAGAAGTATTCAATAGTTGCGGCAAATACAAATCTTTCTTACAAAAATTTTGCTCAAATGCATCGTTTAGCGTCAGACCCTGCTGGTTGTATTTTCTGTTCTCACAATGTACATAGCTTGCCCTCAATTATAGAAGAAGTACAGAATATGCAAAAAGAATGGAAAATAAGAGTTGTTCCTAATATTAATGAATCAGTAACTCCGGAAGGAAATCCAATTTTAAGAACAGATAATGTTTATTTTACGTGGGCACAAGCGTATGGACGAGAAGAAATCATTATTGAAAGTCCAAACCATTATGAAGATTTTGGTGATTTGCATGTTGATATAATTGAACTTAATATAAAAAAATATATTCAAAGAATTAATGTTCTTGAAAAAACTCCTTATGTTGCATATGTTGCATTATTCAAAAATCAAGGGTTTAATGCAGGTTCGCACACAACACATTCACATTCACAATTAATGACTATGAGTGTTGTTCCAACTTCAATTCAAAAAGAAAAAGATGCTTTAGAAAAATTCAAAAGAGAGTTTCATTTTTGTCCTCATTGTGATTTGATAAATACGGAAAAAAAATCTCTTAGAAGAATTTTTGAAACAAATACATTTGTAAGTTTCTCTCCGTATTCTTCTGATTTTCCATTCGAAGTAAGAATTTATCCAAAAAAGCATTTAGGAAAATTATCTCAACTTTCAGATCAAGAAGTACTTGACCTTGCAAATACTTTTAAAACAATTTTATCAAAATTAAATACATTAAATTATCCTGCTTACAATATTGTGTATATTACTGCACCAATTGATGGCGGAGATTTTCATTTTTATATAAGAATAATTCCAAGACTAAGTAAACGAGCAGGGTTTGAGTTAGTGACTGATACTATGGTAAATCCAATATCTCCAGAAGATGCTGCAAAGTTTTACCGAGGAGAATAATAAGACGTATGTTACCAGCAAGCAAAACCTCACAGAGGTAGCCAAGTGAAACGCGACTACAGTATTCACCGATTTATTTTGCTCTTTAAAATAAGTAATTAAATTAATACTATTATTAGCAATTAAAGAAAGGCTGGTAACATTGACGTAGAACACATTTGAATAAAAAATAATATTAACAAAACTATTATAAAAGGATATAATATGAACATAATACACAATTTCAACGGATTCAAAATTGAAAAGAAAAAAGATTCGGCTGCGCTATTTTTACTTGCAAATAGAACGGGTGGATATCTCTCACTTTCAACTGGAAAAAATATTTCAAAATATCAAGGATTATATTATCTTAGAAGACGAAATCTTCTTGTAAAAACTATAGATTCTTTTATAATTAATAAAGAGCTTACAGAAATAAAAAATAATTTTTCTAATGTGGAAAGAATTTATGGGGACACTATAGAAAGATTTTCTTTTATTGGAAATTCAAATTCTTTAGTATATGAAATTGAAAAATATAAAGGAGAATTAACATTACAACTTGATTTTCGAGAAATGTATGATTTGGATGATAAAGGAAGAGAATATAATATTAAAAAAGACAAAGATGCAATCATTATAACATATAATAAAAAAGAAGGAAGAAGATATACTGTTTATGTAGTAATAAAAGGAATATCTGATTTTGATGTAAAAAATAATTTTGTTGAACAAAAATATCCTTTCGATGAGAAAAGAAATTCGTCACCAAAAGTTTGGTGGGTGTATGAAGGAATAAAAATAAAAGTTAATGGTTCGCTTAGATGCATTATTACTTCAGGAGATAACCTACAAGATGTAAAGTATGAAGCAGAAGATGTTTTTTCAGAGCTTGATTATAAATTAGAAGTAAATAAAGGAAAAAAATTAATGCCTTTTGCAAACCTTCCAACAATTCCTGATAAAGAACTTCAAATGGCGTATATTAATTCTCTTAATGCAATAAATGATCTTACTTGTCTTATAGAGGGAAAACGTGGAATTTATGCAGGCCTTTGGTGGTTCTTCCAGTGGTGGACGAGAGACGAAGCAATTTCCACAAAAGCACTTATGATTGAAGAAAGATATTTGTATGCAAAAGATATGCTGTATAGGCAAATTGAAAATATTTTTGAAGACGGAAGAGCTCCTAATATTTATCCAAACGAAGGATTGTCAAGTGCAGATGGTGTTGGTTGGTCTTTCAAACGGTTGTTTGATTTAATTCTTATGGTAAAATCAAAGAAAATCGATCATTTATATTTTAATGAAAAAGACTATTCTATGATTTTTAATAAATTGGAGTATTCATTAGAACATTTGGCATCGCATTATAGAGAAAATGGTTTTTTTAAATCTGGATATAATGAAACTTGGATGGATACTGCGGGTGACCAAAGAAACGGTTCGAGAATTGAAATTCAAGCGTTAATTTTGAATATGTATAAATTCGCATCATACTTGGCAGATATTGTAGGAGATTCTAAGAAAAAAGAGTTATATTCAAATTTACATGATGCTTTTAAAAAACATATAAAAGATTTTTTCTTTTCTGGCTTTGAATTAGCTGACGGTATTTTAGATAAAGTCGTAGATTTTACTGCAAGGCCAAATGTTTTTTTAACATATTATCTCGTACCACAATTATTGACAAAAGAAGAGTGGGAAAGAGTATTTGATAATTCACTTTCAAATTTAATCATTGAATGGGGTTTTGACAAATGTGCAATTGCATCAATTGACAGACATCATAAACAATACATAGAAGAATATAGTGGAGAAAATAATATTTCTTATCATTATGGAGATGTTTGGTATTACATAAACAATATTACTGCGCTTTGTTTGTTTAGACTAAATAAAGATAAGTATAAAGAAACAATACAGAAATTAATTCATACTTCAACAGAGGAAATTTTATGGCACGGTGTTATTGGTTTTCACGCCGAGATTTCTTCGGCAAAAGAGTTTAGAAGTGAAGCGGCACTTGCACAGGCATGGTCTAGTGCGACGTATGTTGAACTGATTCACGAGATTTATTCTAAGAAAAGTTAAAATTATATTAAAAAATGAAAATATTTTTCAAGTTTTTTTAGATTTTGTTATTTCTATTGTTTGTTTTATGTGATGTGGATTTTCTAAACCCATTAATTCACAAATCACAAAATAAATTGGCCCCATTGCAAAATACGAAATTTGCATCCATAATGGAGCATGAATGCAATCACAAATAGGAAGTCCGACGTACATTCCTGTCGCAATATTTCTAATGTTAAAAACGTGAAATGCCAATGTTTCAAGTGCGATGAGAATCGGCCAATAAATTGCAACAAAAAGTATTATTTTCTTAATAAAACTAACAGATTTAATCTTATGTTCAAAATGTGAATACAATAAGTATGCTGCAAATAATCCTGATGCCCATGCAAAAAGAGGAAAAGAGTTTAATCCTAAAAAAGTAAACATTTCGTGATTGTATCCATACTCGTTATTTGCAATAAGTATCCATATTAATGCAACTAACGAAGAAATAATCAGATGATAAAAAGCAGTTTTTCTTGCAGTTAAAAAAAGATAAGGATATAATAATAAATATACACTAATCATTAATAAATCTGGGCGAAATACTACTAATAAAATAACTACTATGAAAGATATCAATAAATCCGTAATAATTAATTGCGTTTTCCATTTATGAAATTCGTATTTCATTTCCTTCTTAGAAAAAGTATTCGACAACCTCTTCTTAATATTTTCAAATAAACTCATATGTTAATTGTTACAGATTTGATATTTAAATTATACTATTTAAATAAAATAACTAAAATTAAAAAAAATGTATTGTATTATTGAATTAACTTGTATTTGGCTAATCTTTCTCGTACAATACTCTTATAATCATCTTTATTTTTCTGTTCGACATTTATAATCTTATATACTCTGTCGTTTTTTCTAAGAATTGTTGGAATTTGAAACGTGACTGATTTTCCCTTATGTGACTCTTCTACTTTTTTATAATCTTGTACTAATTCTTTTAATTTAAAATCAATAACTCCTGTCGTTGGTCCTTGAATATGAATATCGTCCCCGACTTTTATATTGTTTGCCTGAACTTTAACTTCGGCGATTTGTGTTTTTTTAAAATAATTATTTACATATCCAAGTTCAAGTTTTTTCGTTGTTGCTGCAGAACCATAAAGGTCTGACCAATCTTCGTTTGTTGGAAGTCCTAAAAAGAATCCACTTGACATTTTTTTGTTATAAACCGTAGATAATTCATCAAGCAATTTAGAAACAAATTCGTCGGTAAATGTTTTGTTGTAAACTGCATCAATTGTTTTTCTATAACACGTTACTACTACTTTAGAATATTCAGGAGACCTTGTTCGTCCCTCAATTTTAAGTGAACTTACTCCTATATTAATTAGAATATCAACAAACGGCAGCGTGCACAAATCTTTTGGCGACATTACGAAATTATTTTCTAAAACAAGTTCTTTTCCAGTTTCCGGGTCAGTTATTTTATATTCTCTTCTGCAAGGCTGAATGCATTCTCCCCTGTTTGCACTTTTCCCATACAAGAATTGGGAAATAAAACATCTTCCGGATTGTGAAACGCACATTGCGCCGTGTCCGAACACTTCAACATCTGCCTTTGTTTTCTTAATAATTTGTTTTATTTGATTTAAATCTAATTCTCGTGCAAGAACAAATCGTGTTGCGAATTTTTTATAAAAATTTAATCTTTCAGAATTAGCAATTGAAGCCTGTGTAGAAATGTGAACCGGAATTTTTAATTTGTTAGCCATCTGAATTACTGCAAAATCCCATGCGATTATTGCATCTGCCTTAGAATTTTTAATTGCGATTAAATGTTTTTCCAATTCTTTTAATTCATTTTCGTAAATTATTGTGTTTACCGTGACATAAACTTTTACATTATGACAATGTGAGTATTCAACCGCTTTTTTCAAATCGTCATACGAGAAATTCTTGGCACTTGCTCGCATGTTTAGCGTCTTTAGTCCTAGATAAACTGCATCCGCTCCTGCTTCAATTACTGCCCTAAGTGTCGCAAAGTCTCCTACTGGTGCTAAAAGCTCGATTTTTTGTTTTATTTTCATACTATTCCTTATTTGTGTATTACTCTATGATTAACTATCTTTGCTTGTTTTATATTATTTTCCATAGTTTTGTCGTTTTAGAAACATTTTTACCAGCAAGCAGATTGTATACAGTTTGTAACTATGGTTCCAATAGTCGCTTTAATTAATACAATTATTTACATCAAATGTAAAGGCTGGTAAAAAATGTTTTTGATAAAAAAATCTAAATTTTACTACTACTTTACTAAAAAAGTATTTATATACTACGATTATTCAAACTAAATTCATGGATTGGGGGAGTAGAAGTTTAGCGCGTTCTGTAGAGATGTTAAGAAGATCATATTATAATTCTAAATTTTCTGTTAAACCAGTAAGTGTAGAAGCTGGTTTTGATGCGATGGTAGCTTTTGGTATTATGAAAGGAATATTGAAAGGAAATAATTTACCAAATAATGAATCATCATACAATTATATTGTAAAAGAACTAGACTATTGTGTTGATTCTATAAATGTGCTGACAAAATGGTTAGATGAAAATTATTTTTCTAAACGTGTTTCTAAACCAATAAGCCAATTTGTATATAAAAAATTAACAGATAGTACAAAATCAAGTACAAAATCAACATCTGTTCCTTCAAAGCGTTTATTAGTTGAGATAGTTCGTTCTATTGTGCACCATCCGGAATTTCCTTCACATCATGATGCGATGTTATCAGAACTTGGTAAAGAGCTTAAAGAAAAATTATATTCTGTATATACAAAAAATATTATGGAAAACAGATTTACTCCAAATGTTTTAGAAGAGTATGATGTAGTTCACAAAGTATTTCATGATTATATTAAGGTGTTATGATGGCAGATATAGAAGATAGATTTAAGCGTCAATTGAAATCAAATAGAAAACGTGAATTAATGCCAGAAACTGAAATAATTGTACACGAAGATATAGATCCTCTTTTTAGAAAATTGGTAGGAAAAGATTATTATAAATTTATGGATGATGTTAAACTTGCGTCAACACCTAGACAAAAAGAACTTCTTTCAGCACAATCAATTCATGGTCATGCAATGAATGGACATGTGGAATTTCAAGTTAAAGAAGACAATCATGTTTATTCTCACACGTATCCTAATTCTACAGTTGAAGACGTTTATTCTGCAATTCTTGTAAGTTGTCCTGATTATGCAAAGAATTTAGATGCAATAAAAAAAGAAAAAAAACTATTGAATGCGACAAATTTAGATGCAATAAAAGAAGAAAGACTTGCGTTGATTACAGAACTTGAAGGATGGATAAATGCCACTCTTGAAAATGTTGTTAGAAATAGACCGTATGGTGATAATTATTCAAAAAGATTATTAGTAGATTCTAAAGGAGAGCCATTGATGGGTATTAGTATGTTATCTGATACTTTAATTGGAAATCCAAAAAATGTATTGATTGGTCTTTATCTTGGAAGTTGTATGGATAGTCCTGATTGGAGAGAGCAAGCTGAAGATTATTTTAGTAAAAAAACTAAATCTGAATTTAGTATGCATAGAGGATTATGTACTGCTGTAAATATTGAGAGATTAAATGAAGAAGGTTTGACTGTATCTGATTTATCTCATTTAGCTAAAAATGATTTTTATAAAGAAAAAAATGGTATTCCTTACACATTAGATGTTTTAAAAGATAAAGGGATTGTTGTAGATTATAGTAAATTATCAAAAAAAGAACAAAAATATGGTATTAAAAATATACATCCCTTTGTGCCTGCTTATATTGAATTAAATAAAGGTTATGGATCAAGTGATGATGCTGCATTTACTTTTGCAAGTATTATGTACACTATGGGAGCAGGGATTGGTTTAATTCTAGCTGATGCTGTCGATACTATTGATAAATGTCTTCCTACAATTAAAGATAGAGGAGCAGATGAGGATTTAGGTGTGAGAATATTAGATAGACTTGGTGGTTTTGATGGGCTTAAAAAACATTTAGGTATAGATGAGCAAGATGTTATGAATTTAATTTATGCTGCATCAATTGATAAAAATCATCCTGAAAGTTGGCCTTCATGTTCACAGCGTAGATTTTTACAAAAAAATGAAAGGGGTAATTATGCATTATTAAATCACATGGAACACATTAAATATATTACAGAAGGTGCTGATTATCCTCAGGATATTAGTTTGAGTTTTGATCAAATTTCAAGTCATAAATTTTTTAATGAGTTTAGAAAGAAAATAAAGTTTATGTTGAAAAATGATTTGATTGATCTTTCTAAGGTAGTTATGCCTCAAAGACTTGAATATTTTATTGATTAAAATATCCGCTCTGTAGAAAACACCTGCAAGCAGACAATGGACACAATTAGAATATATTCTTTAAATACAGCAAATGAAATTAGCAAGAAATATTGCTACGCATCAAGAAAGGTGTATGTTTTCTACAGAGCCAAAAATATTAAAAACTAAAAAAAACATTAAAACTAAAAAATTTTTTTTCTATTTTTATTTACTTTAGTTCAGGAATTGCTCTTTCGCTTTTTATCGCAATGGAATCTCCAATTCCTCTGCCTGCAAAATAACTTGCGTGAGTGGACATTTCATTAAGTCTCTCAAAGAAAGTTTTTGGTTTTGAGAATTCAACTAATTTAATATCAGTGATATTTAATTTTGTAGACAAATATGTTTTTACAGTATCAAAGTTTCCAAGTTCGTCTACGAGTCCGTTTTCTTTTGCTTCAATTCCTAAATAATATTCACCTGTTGCTAATTTCTCAACTTCAGAATAAGCCATGTTTCTATTTCCTGCAACATCTCGTATGAAGTAATCGTGTATCAAATTAAGTTTCTTTTGTTCAATATCTCTTTCTTCTTTTGTTAAAGGTTTTAATGGAGTTCCCATATCTTTGTATTTTCCTGCAACTAATCTATTATAAGTTACATTGTAATCTTTTAATAGTCCCGCAAAATCAAGATATGAACTATAAACTCCAATAGAGCCAACTATGGATAAATCATCAGAAATTATGTAATCAGTCGATGATGCAACCCAGTATGCTCCGCTAGTTCCTATACTTCTAATCCAAGCGACAGTAGTTTTATTTGTCTTTTTTATTGCGTCAACTATTTCTTTTGATGCAACAACTTCTCCTCCGGGGGAATTTATTTCAAAAATTATTGCTTTAATATTTTCACTTTCACTTGCTGTTTGTATATAATCGAGTATTCTTTGAGAAGATTCTGATTGTGATAAAAAAGAATTGTCTTCAGAAAGTGAAATTGCGCTATACATTTTAATAACTGCTACATTTTTGTCAAGAAAATTTGCTTCTTCATCATCTATTAGAAAAAAAGACACGCATCCACCTATGATAAAACTTATTATGAACAATATAGCAAAAATCCTAATTACTATAAAAAATCTGTTTGGTGTTTTTGGAATTTCTTGTTTGTCTTTAATTATTGTCATAAATATACCTCTGCACAACAATAGTATGCGATACTATCTCTAAGAATCTTTGATTGTTAACATTAAATAATGCAAATATTGGATCTACTAATATTAAAAGAAAGAATGGAAATACTGGTATGATAAAAAGATTTCTTATTATAATTTGGCCTGGTGTTAATTTAACTGCTTCTTTTTCTTTTAAATGTGTACTAACAACATATAAATCAAACATTATTTTTCCAGGAGTTTGTCCTATTGCAAGTTCAAATAATGTGAAATAAAGTAACATTACAATTCCTATTGCAAATAGTGTAATGATGAGTGGTACAGAAATTGTTGTTGTTCCAAACAAAAGATTTGCATTTGCGGGGATCAAAGTTGAGAGTAATTTCTCAAACGGCCAAAGTAGTACAAAATTAATGATTACAAGATCCAAAAGAAACGCTAAAAGTCTTCTTATGTGAGATGCTGGGCCTATGAAAAGTCTTTGAGTGGGTATATTTATATCCGCATACGCGCTCTTGTTCTTTACATCCATCGCCATATTCATGTGAAATCAATAATTATTTATAAATCTGATGGGTGATTCATCTTCATTGGTGATATTTTTGCCTTCGTATAATTTATAAATACTTTTCAATAATTACTATTATATGAATGTGGAATATTTGGCAAATTTTGGTTCTGTTGTAGCTAATGATATTAAAAAAAATTTAAGTTTTTTCTCTTTTTATAACAAAAATTACATAAAAAAACTTTCTTTATATAGGGATATTCTTCAAAATTATTTTAGATTCGATAAATCTGATATTGCTGATTCTGTTAAAAAAATTAACGAAATGAAAAATATATTAACTTTGTTTATTGAACAAAATCCTACGTCTAACAATTTTGTATTTAAAGTAAAAAACTCTCTTATGTCATGTTCTATGTCTGATTCTGAAAAAGATTTATTTTCAAATATTCAGTCTCCTACTTTTGTTTCGCTTGAAAGAGTTTTATCATTACAATATTCATATTTGCTTTATATGATAACAGAAGAATCTATTTCTAAACCTGATACTGTGCATATTAAAATGCATCAAGTTTTTTCGAATTTTAAAAACCTTTTAGTGGAAGAAGGAAAATTGATTTCGTTCGAAGAATCTACTTTAACTCAAATTGAAGACATTTTACATGTTAATGCCTTATCTTTTACAAGAGAAAATTATGATGTTGTAAGTCGAAAATTTATTGAAAAATTGTATTCTTTATTTTTGGAGTTTGGTTTGAAAGATTTCATGATAAAAAACATTGGCTCTACTTCTCGTCCTTCATATCAAATGAATGGTTCTGTTTTTCGTTCTGATTTTGATTTAATCGTGTGTTTGTCAGATGAAGATTTTTCGTTTCTTTTAACATTATCTCCGACGCTTGACATTTTTGATAAATTTTTAAAAGAAAAATTGGGGATTGTGATGACTTCTTCAATAAATTCTTCCATTTTTGGGAAAGTTAATCGTAATTATTTTATAACTCACGATTTTTCTATTTCTGTAATGCCTGAAATAAAAGGTACTAAAGTAGATATTATGTTTTGTTCAAAAGATTATTTTGATGCACATAGTACTAATAGTGTTTTATTGGATACTATGTTGAAAGATCTTTCTAAAAAAGAGTTAACTGCTTATCGTGATGATTTGACATATATGAAAAAACGTCTTAGAATAATTTCTCCGCAAAAACAAATAAAACCTGTTGCTGTTGAAAGTATACTTATAAGATTGAATCTTAAACAACTTTTTAGAGCTTTTGTTTATGGTTATAATAAAACTGACAAGGGTATTTATATTCCTCCAAATATAGTTACTGATTGTATAATTAATTCTTGCTTTGAAGTATCGCATGGAAGTTTTTATTTTAAACAAAATTTATTGGAACAATTTATCAAAACTATTGATGATCTCGGGGTTCCGAAATTTCTTGAAACAAAAAAACATCTTTGTAAACAATCAGTGTATGGATTTTTAGTAATGGCTTATTATTATTTATTAGGAGATAAAGAGCATTTAATTACCTTTGATGATTATTGTCATTTTGCAAATTTACATGGTTGTAATATTAAAGTTCTTTCGAAGAATTCTCTTCCGGATAATCTTGGTATTAATGAAACTGATATTGTAAATTCTTTTATTAAAAAATTATTTATTTATAATCAATCAGAAATAGTAGATTTTTATGTTAATTATTCTGTAAAAGAAATTTATATTACATTGAAAGATAGATATCCGGGAAAATATGTTATTAATGGAACTTGGAACATTTCTGACGTTAAATATTTAGTAGAGTCTAGTTTTACGTCCATGGTTGCTATTTCTGCAAAATCAAGACCGCATATTATTCAATTATTTGATGACATTGGTGATATTAAAGAATAGTTATGTTTGATTTTTTTTTAAATATTGCATATGTTATACTATTTGCTTTGAGATAGTTTTGTATTATTTTTGATTTAAAATGGTGACTTCCAAAAAAAGCATATGTTACGTCATAATCTTTTGCTCTTTCTACTAATTTTACTGCATGATTACATTCTCTTTTATGATTAATTCTTTCTAGTTCCATTAATGACTCTGTGTTATATTCTTTTTGTTCTAGATATTTTATTGTTTTATTACATAACCCTTTTTTATCAGTTGCTAATATTGATACTCTTTTTAATGAATCCGCACTTAACATATTTATGAATGTGGATTTTCCTTCTGTTAAGTCTTGTAGAATTTTTTAATATGTCTCATATCATGATTATTTGTTGGGGTATATGTGAAATTAAATCCTTCATAAAAGATTGTTGTTTTTAAATTATGGGGGATTTTTAATAAATCTTCATCTATTCCAGTTGCAACTATTCTATTTGTAGAAACTGTGTGGTCATCTTGTATTAATTTCACAATTCCGTGATTTGTTCCATTTGATTCTTCTATTAATTCAAAATGTTCTTGATAAAAATTACAAAGAATATCTTTTGTTGACATTTCAAACCTCTAGTATATAATAAGGTTTTTCATGAATGCTTTTATTTGTTATTAACGGTAATCCTACTATTTTGGTATCCCCAATCATTGTACGATATTTACAAGGTGTGTGATAATGTCCGTGGAATGCGTATTTTGGTTGTAATTTTTCAATTAATGATTTAATTTCATTACATCCTTTTCCCTTGGAAATTCCTGGTAATACTTGATTTTCTGGAGCATCGTGAGTAAGTAATACATCTACAGATTTATCTTTTAAAAAATTAATATCTTCAAAATTAAAATATTTTGATGCGTTTCCATTTTTTCCTAATTTTTCTCTTGTTATATTATATTTTGAAGGTGCGTAATTTCCTCCCATAATTCCTATATTTAGTGATCCTAATCTGAAAATTTGTTGATTTGTAAGATATGTTAAATTTGGAAGAATTTCTTTATTTTCATGTTCTTTTAAGAAATCAAAATTTTCGTGATTTCCTTTTATAAAAAAAGTAGGTTTATCTAACCCTTTTTTTTGGTCATAATGATTTTTAAATTCTGGATTAAATCCGTTTGCTTTTGTAGCACTATCTATTTCGGAAGGATCGAGATAAGTTGTCATGTCTCCAACTTGTAAGAAGAAGTCGACATCTAGTTCCCTGACCATCTTTTCCAAATAGTCGATTTCTCCATGAATGTCACCAACTATTCCTATTTTCATATTAGCTTAAAAAAGGATTATTGTATTTATAAATCTTATCATATTTAACCACTATATAGTAGCACTAATTCGATTTATAAACAAAAGATAGTTTATCGTCAATGATAATATGGTAAATCAACATAATAAACATAAGAAAGATGAAATCTGCGTGATAAAAATAGGTTCTTCTTGTCTATTTGATAATCAAGGTAACATTAATTCTTATTTACTAAAACAAAAGGGAGAGGAAATAGAATATTTGTCAAACAAAGCAATTGTTGTAGTGTCTGGTGCAATCGCACTTGGTAAAAAAAGAAGACACGAAACAAAAAGTAATGATGAATTAAGTGATGTTGAACTTGAAAGTTTTGCAAGTATAGGTCAGCCGGAACTCATGAATATTTATAGCAAAGCTTTTTCATCTCCCGTGGCACAACTAATACTTACAAATAATGATTTAGTTCATAGAAACCACATTAGAGATCTTGTTCATCACAATCTTAATGGTGGAATTATAACACTTGTAAATTACAACGATTGTATTGATTTTAATCAGTTAAGAAAAGATAATGATACACTTGCCGCACAAATGCTTTCTTATTGTGATGCAAATAAACTCATTATTTTAGGAACATATGATGGTTTTTTTGATAAAAAAGGAGAACTTATTGAAGAAATAAATTGTATTGATGATAAATCGTATTCGCTTTGCAATGGAAAATCAAAATTAGGTACCGGTGGTTTTAGTACAAAACTTGATGCTGCAAAAATAGTTTTAAAAGAAGATAAAGAAATGATTATTGGAAATATAAAATATTCAATTGAGGACTTAATAAATGGAAATAAAAGACGAACAATCTTTAGACCAGAATACAAACCTGCTGCCTGATAGATTTGAAACTTTAAAAGAATTAGAATTGTCATGTCGTAAAAGATTTATTCCTATACTTGGAAAAGAAAAAGCGAAATTCTTATATGATTTTGTAAAAAAATTAAATATTGAATCTGAGAAAGATAAAATTAACAACGATGAAAATAAAAAAATACCATTAAAAATTCTAGAATTAGGCACAGCGTCAGGTTATAGCGGAATAATTTTAGCAAGCAAAGGTGCGAAACTTTTATCATTAGATTTTGATCACGTTTCAGTAAAAGAAGCAAACGAAAATTTTAAAAAATTTAATGTAAATGCAGAATCAAAATTAAGAGTGGCAGAAGATTACATAAAAGAACTTTCTAGAATTAAAGAAGAAGTAGAATCATACGATCTTATCTTCCTAGACTTTTCAAAAAAGAAATATCACGAAGTGTTTCCATTCTGTTTAAAACTTTTAAAAAAAGGCGGATATTTATTGGCAGATAACGTGAAATCAGTTTACTGTATGCCTTTCAAACATGATATTCTTAATTCACGAAGATTAAAGACAACACTTTATACTTTGGACGATGATGAATTTAGTGTTTCTAAGAAGAATTAAGAGATTATATATAAGAAGTATTTTCACCAGCCTTTATATGTAGTGTAAATAATTGTATTAATTAGAAACACCCATTGGAACCGCATAACAATAGTTCTGCATACGAGTTTGCTTGCTGGTTAAATACTTCTTATACTTTGTGAAATTTAGTGTATATAATATATAATTACATTTATAAATAATAAAAAAACAAATCATAGTATGTTAAAAAAGAGGGATGGAAAGTACTTTCTAGTAGATAAAATAATAGATAGAAAAGTGTCAACTAAAAAAGCACAAGGTAGTGTGGAATTTATAATTTTGTTAGCAGTAGTTTTAATAATATTTCTCATAATTATCAGCTTAAATACAGATTACATTGACAAAATTTCGGGCGACTATAACACGCATTTAATCAAGAACGCATTAAATGATATGATGTTATCTGCGACGGACGTTTACAAACAAGGAAGTGGGGCAAAGACGACAATAACAATTACGCTTCCAAAAAATTTAGTTTCGTCAGAAGTGTACGATAGAGAAATTCAGTATATTGCAAATATAAAAGGTTCGCTTAATGAATATTTTCGATCGACAGATTTTCAAGTAATTGGTTCTCTTCCAACAAGTGAAGGTATTCATAAAATTACTATAGAAGCAAGAGAAGGTTATGTAATAATAAATGAGAAACTTCTTGATGTTGATCCAATTTATCTTTCAACGCTTGCAATTCTTTCAAACAAAACAAAATCTACTGTTTCCTTCAAAAATAGATACAATGCATCATTAAATATTTCTATAACTTTTAGCGGTGATACAGAACTAACAAGTAATCTGATATATTCAAAAAATTTTATGTTAAATACAATGGAAGATTTTACGTTTGAAGCAAATATTACAATGCCTGCTTTTGTAACAAAAAACAGATATTATGGTGTTTTCAAAGTAAATATTACAAACCTTATAACAGGAGATAAAGATTTACTTTTTATAGATTATGTTGTTGATATCGCTCAAGCGACAATTGAAATACAAAACAATGCAGCTTTCATTTATCCTACAAGGTGGGATACATACCTTGTACCGAATCAAACTACCCTGCAGAATTTTTTAATTTGCTCAGGATATCCGACATTTGAACAATACGTTGTTTCTTTTTCAAGTGATCAAGTTGGAAATTGGATGTCTTTTAGTGCTCCAGGAATAAATAGAACTTCAGAGATAACATTAAATATTTCTTCAAACG
Source organism: Candidatus Woesearchaeota archaeon (assembly GCA_041661165.1). Classification (GTDB taxonomy): domain Archaea; phylum Nanobdellota; class Nanobdellia; order Woesearchaeales; family JBAZVA01; genus JBAZVA01. The sequence continues at coordinate 31,704 of JBAZVA010000009.1, forward strand.
AATGTGAGGGATTTAAAATTTATGAAAGAGGAGGAACTCCTTTCGAAGGAAATTATGTTGGTGCAATTCAATCAATTTCTCCAGATAGCACTTTAATGAGTTCATTAGTTTACACAACAATATACGCAGATAATACTCCTCCAAATATCACAGGGTATAATGTTTCTACAACTTTTGGAATTATTGACGACACAGTTTGCGTATATGTAAACGTAAGTGATGATACAGAAATTGATGATGTATGGGTAAGTTATACAAATCCATTAAATCAATCATACTATCTTTATCTATCGTTAAATTCTTCTTGCCCAAATGCATCGGGAAGATATTCAAGTTCTTTTGATTTAGATGTTCCTGGATATTATTATCTTAACGTTACTTATGCAACAGATATTTCACAAAATCTTGCAAATGAAACAATTAATAAGATTATTTTTTCAAAAAGAGTAATTTTTAGAGAACCGCCAATATTTGCTATTGAAGAAGTTGGAAGAGTAGGTAGACAAAGTTGGGATGCGACACCATTTTCAATACAAAATGATGGTGTATGGGCGACAACTAGTGATGGATCAAATCCTCCTGTTCCTCCTGATTATATTGATTTTACGTGGGGTAATTTTAATATAGATGATAATGAAACCATTTCACAACTTAAATTTACTTATGTTCATAGAGACAGATTTAATGATGATGGTGTTATAGATTATAATAGTCCTTCTGAAGATTATAGACACAAAATAGAGTGTAAGTACAACGGAAGTTGGCTTTTTTTAGAAACGTATGGATTAAACAGAGACCAAACAGTGTGGAACAAATATGAAATACTTGATATTTCACAATGTATAGATAAGCCAAGCGACCTTAATAATTTTATGATGAGAGTAACTTTTGATCCTGCGGATAATGTGGGAGGATCTTTTTCTGATATTGATTTTGTTGAATTAAAAGCAATTACGACGGTATCAGAACAGCCTATTTTATTAGAAATATCTGCAGATTATCCTCAGCCGGTAGATTTTACGCATGGTGTTAATGCAACAAGAAATTCATTTGGTTTACTTAGTAAACATGGGTTTGATTATAATGATTCAATATACGGTGATAGTGGTGCTACGCCGGTAAATTTTGCTAAATATTATGCACCTTCACTTTTTACAGGTTGTGTTGCTCCAAAATGTAATATTACAACTCAAAAAAGACTTGAAATAAAAATTGGTCCTGGAAGTACTACAGAAATAATGTCAAGTGGTGCTTGGGGAACAAGTTTTAATATCACCAATGCTATGTATGATTTGATTGATAAGGGAGCACGTATGTATTATTCCTTTACATATTATGTAGAGGATTTAGATAAGGATTTAGAAGAAGCTTGTTGGGTTAAGACTAGATTTAATGGTACTTATTTAGGAAACGATCTTGATGGTCATCCTGGTTTTTATTTGCATTATTCTGACTCTACACCTGATGTTTGGGTAATGACTGATTTAAACCATCCGGATGGGTGGAATGAAGTTATTATGCGTTCTTTTGGAACAGATGTTACAGATTTTGTAACGGGTCCTGGATGGTATACTTTGGATTTTGGCGGAGTTATCGATTTAAGAATGGCCGACCACACCACAACAGAAGGATGCGGATTTTATTTTGACAATATACGACTTATGATTATTGATGAATAAATTTTAATAAACAATTTACTTTGAAAATAGATTTAAAAATAAAGTGATTACTAAAATGTCTGATAACTCAATTTATTTTTACAAAAAAGTTTGTAAGAAAAACAAAGGACAATTGTCTATAGAGTTCATAATAATTTTTTCTGCAATAATGTTTTTATTTTTATTTTTTGCGATGTTGTTTTTTACGAAATATTCTCAAATCCAATATGTTTTTGACTCTTTTTCCACAAAACGTACGTGTGATAAAATATCAGGAACAATAGACAACATATATGTTTCTTCAGAGGGGGTTTATGCCAATATATTTATCCCTACTGTTTTGTCAAATGGTATAAATTATTCAATTGTTTATACTCAGAATTATACGAAAAATATATTGGTGATTATGTCTGCAAATGGTGAAACATCATGTCCTATTGTCGCACGTAATGTTACAGGTATAATTTCTCCAGGAAAATATAATACTATTAAAAAAATAAAAAGTGGTGTGGTTATTGTTTAAAGTTAAAAAGAAAAACAATAAAGGACAAGTATTTTCTGTAGATGCAATTATTTCTATCATATTATTTATAGTTATATTGATTATCGTATTTTATTCTTGGGAATATAGTATAAGTAGAGTAGATTCAAACGAAAAGAAACAAGATTTAGGGAAAGTGTGTTTTTATCTTACTCAAAATATACTGTACGAAGATATAAATACGTCTATTTCTTCTTTTACATCTATAACTGATTCTACGTGTAAAAAAAGTGGT
>JBAZVA010000010.1:0-33572 GCA_041661165.1 Candidatus Woesearchaeota archaeon
TTAACCAATTTATTTTCAATTCCAGTCGTAAGCCCTTGTGCATCACGAATTATTTGCAAAGCATTTGTTCCATCATAAACTCTGTATAAAAAATAAGGCATTTTTATTACTTTTTGTTCTACATCCGGCCTGTAACTAGTATCAACAACAACATTATATCTAAGTTTTGTATCTGAAAGTGCATCTAGAAGAACAGGAACAACAACATTAGTATCAGCACCAGAATAAGAAATATTTAAAGTGTCATTTTTTATAACTGCGGATGAAGAAATTCCATTTGAAATTGCAGAACTTTCAAAGTCGTCTGCCTTATTTGCATGTACCTTTATCGGAGAGAAATACATCATACCCATTAACATCAATGGCATTAATTTTGATATTGTTTTTTTAATCATGAAGCATCAACTCCTGTTGTATAAACATTATTTCCTTCAGTTGTTTCTGATATAATTTTATCAGAATCTATTTCAAACGTTAAATCATAATGTCCTGGTAACACATTATCTTTTGCAGTCCAAACTGTATTTTTTCCAGGATACATTCTTTGAATATAATAATTTATAGGAATATCAAATCCTATAATCTTGTAAGTTACTCCATTCACATCGCTTGCCGAATTTACATTAATAACCATCTTAATTAGCAAAGTTTGATTCATCAAACGATATTTCACATCACTAATAGACAAATCTACAGAATCAATAATCATAACAGTAATATCTTTTGATGTTTGCAAACTTCCATCGCTTGCAGTCACCGTAACAATATGTGCTCCAACATCAGAAAGTGATGTTGATTTTGAATTTGAATTCATCCAACCAATATAACTTACAATAACACTATCTCCATCAGGATCAGACACGACAGGATTTATTGTTACAATCTCACCTGCAGCAACACTAGCACCACTCACACTTAAACTTGGAGCATCATTTACACAATTCTTTGCTAAATTAGAATTGCCATGATAAATTGTTCCGTCATTAGGCTCACAATCATTTGTATTTGAATCTCCATCATTATCCCAATCATCGTCGCATGATGTACTATATGAAGAAGTAAATATACATTCATATGAAACAACCTCTCCACTAACACAAACATCGTTTCCATCATCCGCATAATCTAGCCAATCTTTTCCACTGCATCTGTCTGATGCACAATCAATTAATTTAGAATAAGAATCGTTATTATTCCAAACAGCACAAATTCCCTGAACTAAATTTCCACTTCCATCACAAGTATTATCAACGTTTGAATATAATTTACACGTTGTAGATGATAATGAACAATCTTTCTGAGACACAACATATCCATTTTCTTTGAAATTTGTAACATGACAACCGTTTGAACTATTAAATGAATATAATGCACAAAAAGTATCTATTGGAACATTTGTAACATTCTGCCCTATACAATTATCCAAATAATCACAAACAGAATCACCATCTAAATCCACACAATCATTTACAATAATAAAAATAGTTTCATCATCAAACAAACTTCCATCACTTACAGTAAAAGTAATAATCTCATTTTGTTTTACTGATGGAGTAAATGTAAACACGTTTCCAATTAAAGTTCCTACAGAATTATCTTTACTAAAAGTAACAACATTCAAATCGGCATCAATTGCAGACAAATTAAATGTTAAAGTATTTCCGATAGCAACAGTTTTATTTCCAACAAAATCAAGAACAGGCATTCTGTTTACATTATTTACCATAACATCCCAATCTTTCAAAATAAAATCAACACCGTCAGAAATATTAACATAAATACTATGCAATCCGTTTGAAAAATAATCAGGACTATAATCAAAAACATTCATTACTGATGATTGCAACACAGAATCCACATACCATTTGTAAGTCAAATTAATCCCACTTGAACTGCTTGCATCAATATAAAAATTCAAAACATCACCTTCATTCATTAAAGGATCATCAACAATTGGAAGCCAAATATTAATTTTCAATTTTAACAAATAATCACAAAATGTAATGTTCGACCCAGTTGGATAAAAAGAATCCAAAATCGGTGAAAAATAAACAATTCCTTTTGAAGAATCGTCAGTTTTATCAAATATTTTCAAAGAAAACAAAGTACAATTAGTTGTTCCCCACCAATTATTTTTCGCGTCAGTATTTTGTACAACATTATTAAAAAAATCGTAACGCACATTTGAAAATATAGAATTATAATTAATTTGTAAATCTCCACCAACGCCAACAAAAATACCATCTTGCGAATTTTCGGTAATATTATTATACCTTAATGTAACATTGCTTCCGGAAATAATAATTCCGTTTTGAGCATTATTTGAAATAATATTTCCTTCGAGAATAGTATTTGATGCGTCGGAAGTATATATACCATCATCAGAATTTGACACTATAGTATTATTAATAAATTTATTGTTATAAGAAGAAATTAATGCAATTCCTCCCTTATAGTACCAAGTTCCCGTATTTCCATTTCCAGAAATATAATTATCAAAAATTAAATTATTATTCGAGTTTTCAAGATGTATTCCATTTCTGTATCGATTACCAGTCATAATATTTTTCACAATAGCATTATTATGCGAACCTATGAGAGTAAGACCGGAATCAAAAGTATTTGACAATTCATTATTTGAAATAATGTTAAAATTTGAACCCGCATTTAAATAGACACAATAATTAACATTCGCAGTGCAAGTAACATCAGAAATAACATTACTATTAGACGAAGAAAGATAAACACCATACTGGTATAAATAAATGTGGCAATTCTTCAAAGTAACATTATTAACAGATGCTAACGAAAACAAAACATATCCAGGAGAACCGGAAAAAGTAGAACCTTGACAATCTAATATTGCAGAATTATTAAAATTAATATCATGCAATCCGTCGTAAGTTCCCGCACAAAAAGAGTTATTTCCGGAAAGTATCATTTCACTATATGGCACAATACAATTTTCTTTTTCCAAAACATTTACATTAAATGTTACATTCACATTTTTAGAACCATCGCTTGCAGTAACTATTACTGAATAATTATTTGCATCTCCTTTCTTCGTATTAAATACTCCAAAAGAATTAAACGGATAAGAATAATTAATTAATAAATCGTCGCCATCAACATCAAAGAATGTCAAATTAAGATTAATCGTATCCTCTTCAAAAACAATAATATCTTTTACATTTCCTATTTGCGGATTATTATTATATCCTCTAAATAAATCTCGTAATGTATAATAAACTTGTCTTGGTCGCATAACATCAATATTTGTTCCGTTCTTTACTGTTCTCATGACGCCCCACCATTCTTCGTTTCCATAATTATCAGGACTTCTATCTGAAACATATCCCCCATTATCATGAGTAGAAAACGAACCAGATTTCCACCACTCATCAGAATATTCCATCACTGTAGAACCGATAGTAACGTTAGAAGCATTTATTTCCAGCCATTGATTTTTAACCCATTCAGCATGAACACTTTCATATTCTTTCTGATTAAGATTATCAAAAGCATCTATTCCATATTCAGAAATATATAATGGTTTACCACTAAGTGCACGATATTCATTAAACCAATATCCAAACGTTTCACCAGGATAAACATTGCTTCCCCAATAATCCGTATAATTTAATATTTCATCATTAGAATTAAAATCAGAAAGGCCAATATTACCTAAATCACCATTAATAATTCCAACGGGATGATAATTTTCTCCTTCTACCTCATAAGCAACACGTGAAAGTTCATTACAAAGAGAATAAAAATTTGCAATATTATAAGAACCTTTGCAGTATCCAAGATTATTTTCGTTTCCAAGCGCCCACATCAAAACAGCAGGATTATTTTTATAATTATTAACAAACGAAGTAAAATTATCTATATACCTTTGTCTTATTAAAGCATTTCCCCAATCTTCGTTACAATTTATCCAAAAACCCATGATTACATATATAGAACTAGAACCATTATTATATGCAGCATCTAAAAAAGATATATTTCTGACTTCATCCCAAGTTCTTATTGCATTCACATTCATCTTTCTAAGAAGAGGAAAATCTCTATCCTGATAAATTTTTGAATTATCATAAAAATATTTCTTATCAGGAATCGAAGTGCCGGTTCTACCTATTGGAATTGGTTGATAACCTACACCTTTTATCAAAAACTTAGAATTATTAACGTATAATCCTGAACAATTCATAACAACATTTCCTAAACTTTGTGATTTAGTCATAACGCATTCTTTAGAAGTAAAATCCCAAAGAGTAATATTTTTAAATTCTGAATAATCGTTTTTTATCTGAGAATCAGATTTTACATAATTATATATTTTTACTTCATCAATAATACTATTAGAATAACCATACCACCCTGTCCAGCCAATACAAAAGGGTGTTGAATTTAAAAAAGGATTTTGAATACTTCCGTCGTAGGATGTTTTACAATTCCCATCAAAACAGGTTTTAAAATTCATAACATTTCCAATTCTTGTCCAAACTACTGCAATGTGGTGCCATCTTGCATCATAATTAAATGATTTCGTACTCCAAGCTTGTGAAAAACTATTTACATTATTTTTTACTTCGGTTATTAAATAACCATTTTTAAAAATACCCAAAGTATTAGGAGAACCAAGACCACCAATATCAAAAAAACCTATAGGATTCTGATTAGGAGGTTTAACCCACATTTCAATAGAACCATTATACATATCAAAATTATCAACTGTAGGAAAACAAACTCTCTTATTTCCGCTAAGATTTATTGCATTACCTACCAATCCTGGTGTAAAAATAGAAGAACCATAAAATATTCCAGAATTATTTAAAACGTCCGATTGATTTTCAAACGGCTCATAAAAAGAAAGTCCAAATTCATCTGCAAAAACAGATAATGATACAATCAAAAAAAACATAACAGAAAACACACTAAAAAACCAAAAAATCGAGTGTTTTGTCTTATTCATTTTAAATCCCCAAGATAGGTAATCTTTTGATAACTTACTATATAAATATACTCTAAATAATTTCATACGTTCATCCAATTTAATGAAAAAATAGTACATTATTACCAAATTCTGTTCAAAAAATCTTTACCGGCAAATAAAATAGTATAGAAAACTTAGAGGATTCTATTAGAAATTCTTTTGAATTTCTTTATGCAGCAATTATATTGGTTCTTTAGACTATGACATTAAATTAGTACATATTAACACCATATGTAAAGACAGATAAAAGACTCGGGACACACCCTTATTGCCCAAAATATTTAAAAAGGTATAAGTCCATTTTATAAGTAAAGAAAGAGATACGAAAAATATGACTAAAAAAAAAGTAACAAACAAACAAAAAGAACTACTACTTGACATTTTAAAAAATCACACATTAAAAGATATAGAACACATAATAGAATTACTATATGAAAATAAAATAGAAGAAATTAAAGAAATTCTAAAAAAAGAAAATAAAGAAACTATCGATAAAGTTCTTTCTATTACAAAAGATAAATTAAAAGAATTAGAATACGATGAAAAAAAAGAAACAGAAACAAAAAATTTGGCAAAAGACGGATACAAAAAACCAGAAAATATAGAAAGTAAAATTAAAGACACAGATAAAATCACTAAAGAAAATTTCGAAAAACATCCAGCTCACTTCAAATACGCAGCATATTTAATTAATCAAATTGAAGAACAATATCACGATTCTAATATAAGATTAAAATTAAGAAAAACATTTTTGGGAGAAGATAAAACATCAAACACATACCATGGAGTAAAAATGTATGATGAATTCAAGAAAAAAGAATATAATAAAGGATTCAAAGATTCAAATCAATTATTAAGAAAAGATTTTAATGATGAAGAACTGATTAAAATTGCAAATTCATTAATTGCCACATTAAGAGATTACTATTACAAAGAATTCTTAGGATTAAAAAATTATGATAAATATGTAATTAAAAAAAGTGATTCTGACGAAGTTAAAGCGGATAAAACAGACAAATTAAGATTTCTTGACGCAAGTATTACATCAAAGTCAGGAGACTTTGGAATGTCTAATGAAAGAATATTTGATACTTTAAAACAAATTCGAGAAATTAAAGTGCCTTTTGGAAAAGGAACTATGATGGATTACGTAGAACAACACATAATAAATCCAATGATGGAAAAACACAGAGAAGAAACAAAAGAAAAAATATTACAAAATACAATCACTGAAAACAATTTTATTCACCTCCAGCACGCTTTAAATGACAAAATAAAAAATAATAATGACTTAAGCGAAGGACACATAAAAAATATTGAAGAATTATACAGAGAAAAAAGTTTACACAAAGCAAGAAATATTTTCTCGCAAATAATGCCAAAAGGAATGGGAAATTATAATGTTGCAGAAAAAGAACAATTCGAACAAATGCAAAAAATTTACGGTTCTTTAAACGAAAAATATAAAGAAGCAAAAAAGGAAAAGAAAAAGTTAAAAGGCCACAAGGATTATATTGCAGACATAACTTCTGCACACGATAGAAATAAAAATATGTATACTGGTAAAAACACCTACAAAAAATAGGTTTAAATAAAACTCATTTTATCTTTTCTTCTTAAAAACAGAAGAATCTTTGTAATCTAATGTATTAAAAGACTCAACTCTTTCATTATTGTAATTCTCTTTCTCATTTAAAATATCGTTTCTAGATTTAGTAGAAGAATCATAAATATTTTTCCCTGAAACTTTATGTGTTGTAACATAAGTCAATTCATGATTGTCATCGACACCTATCTCCGCAAATTCTCCTTTTAAATTATTTCTCATTTCCGTAAGGCCAACTTTTTCATCATTATTTAATGTATCATAATTAAGTCCTTTAGTAGAAACACCAAAAAAATATCCACCATTTTCTTTTTGCAATACATCAACTCCAGACTTATGTGTGTGACCGTAAAGTCCTAATGTATATCCTTTATATTTACTATCTTTAGACTCTTTTCCTGAATCAAGTATCGCACGCCTTGCACTCATCCCGCCCGTCATGCTTCCTCTTTCATCTTCATCAAAATATCCTAAATCAGAATGTATCGGGTGATGAGATACGTGAACATGCGCTTTCGCCTTTGATATTCTATCAGAAATAAAAGTAGCATCTTTCTCAAAATTTTTCAATATCATATCTACGTTCGTCGTAAACTTATCTAATAAACCCTTGAATTCTCCTTTTTTTGATTCTTCTTTAATGAAATTTGGATTTTTCTTTAATTGTTCTTCAAAATATTCTTCAATTTCTTCTAAATGAAGTGGAGATAATTTTCCTTTTTCAGCCAAATCTTTAAAATCCTTCCCATTAAGATTTTCTGGTAAATGATTTAATATTGGTCTAATCACTGCACCAAGTGCTTTTAATCTAATTTCATTCATCTCAGCATCTGACAAATCACCATAATATTCTGAAAGTTCTTTTGGAATCCAACCTTCCGTTGAAGAAGAAGATCCACCCTGACCAAAAAAATCTAAGTCCGCCAGAATCAATAACTTTTGAACGAAATGATTTATTGATATCCTTATTCTTCCTTTCATCATATCTTATTTGATAATCGTGTTCTGCAATATTTCCAAATCCTAAAACATTTTCTTCACCAAAAACATCCAAAAGAGGTTGTACTCCTTCATAGTTTCCAGATACTAAATTAAGATCTTTAGTAATTTCATACCTATCTGCCAATTCTTTTATTTTAGTTAGTTTATCTTTAAGATTTTTTTTCGTTTTTACATGCAAATTAGCATACTCTTTTAAAGTATTTTCAAAATCTTTTTGAAAATCAAGAGGATCTTCTTTTAAACTTCTTTGTATTTCTTCTCTAATATTACCATTATCATCTAATAATTCAAAAGGAGACGCAGTAAAAAGAGTTTGACCTTTCATACTTTGCATCATATGAAGTCTTTCAAACACTTTTTGATATTTAATAAATTCATCTCTCTCATTTGGCAAAAAAACTCCTCTGATTAAATCTCCTGCAAGTACAATAGAATTTAATTTTCCTTGTTTTTTCAATTCTCTACCCTTATTAAAAACTGCTTCTAATCCTTCAAGATTTTCATGGACATCACTTGCAAGTAAAATTACATTTCCCTTTGTGTCTCTTTTTGTTTCTGACAAGAAATCCCGTTCAATTGGATTTTCAAATTTATGATCAATTATTTTTTGTTTATCTTTTGCTTCTTTTTCTTCCGGAAAACGAGAATAGTAAGAATTCTCTAAATTTTGTATTTTCTCTTTTTCGGTTTTAATATATTCTGTTATACCTGCTGCATCTTTTTCATCTTTTTTATTTTTCATTAATGACTGATAATCTAAGTTCAATTTATTTTCCATCTGTTCTAATTTTGAAATTTCTCTTTTTTTGATAATTTCTTTCAGATCAAAATCAGAATTTAACATTTCTTCTGCTTGTTTCGGATCGCTTCTTAACTGTTCATAATACCTTTGAATCTTTTTTTGTATTTCCTCTTGTTTCAAATAATCTTTTGATAAATATTTATCATGATTAAAAGGAGATTCGTCTTTTTTTGTTTCTATCCCAGAATATTTTTTTTCCATATCAGATAATTGTTGTTTATATTTTTCTTCGTCTAGAAATTGTTTTGGATTTTGCTGTACTTTATATTTATCAAACGCTATTTTCTTATATTCGTTTTGCAAAGAATTCAAATAATTCTGATTTTCTTCATTCTGTAAAATTTGACGTTGTTCTTCGGCACTCTTTCCAAAAAGTGCTTTTTTCATATTAGTATCGTATTCTTGTTTTATTTCTGCTTCTCTCGCATTTAATTCAGCAAGTTTCTTTTCTTTAAATTTATTTATATCTTTCTCGGCATCAAGAATGTCATTATTTTCAACTTCATCTACAAGTTTTGATTCTTTTTCTTCTGGAGAATCAGTCTGTTGTTTAGAATTATTAGAAGTATTTTTTGGCTCTTCTTTGTCATCATTACTTTGCGCTGCCATGTTTCGACCTTACGTCTTTGTGCACACTTTCTCTTTTTAATTCAATTTCTTTTTCTAACTTTCGCATATCAGCATCATGCATATTATCATAAGAATTTTCTTCTTCTTTTTCCACATCTTGCAAAGTTTTTGGCAATGTCGCAAAATTATCTTTTTGATTTGTAGAATAGTTAGAATAATTATAAACTCTTTTTTGTTTTATATGAGTAGATTCGACTGATTGATTAACGTGATGTTTTTCTCTTGAATATGTTTTTGCATCAATCTCATCTTTTTTTCTATATCCAAACACAAAATAAAAGCAATAAAATATACATACCAAAATTCCTACGACAAATAAAGAATAATAAATTATTGACTCACTAAATAAAAATAATGCATAAAAACCTAATGAAAACACTAAAAAAGATATTATGTGAACAAGCATACTCTGATAATATTTTATTTCGTATGATACTACAAATATATCATCTAGTAACAGTTTTAGAAAAAGTACTGGCCCAACAACGCAAAGAACATTTAATATAGGGTTATTGAAAGTATCATAAAAAAATATAACAAAGAATATTGAAAACAGAAAAGAAATTAAATAATCAAAAAATCTTGAAAACTTTGAAATCTTAAAAATAAGAAAATATATTATTGCAAACGAAAATGATCCCAAAAGCACCTCTTTAATCATAAAAATAATAGTATTAAATATTATTTATAATGATTGCGTTTTCTGATAAGTACAAGACGCCCCCTTGTTTTTTACCAGCCTTGCTTGTATCGCTAATAATAGTGCTAACATAATTGCTTATTTTAAAGAACTGATTAAATTGCCGCATACTGTTCTGCGTGCCGGTAAAAACAAGAAACTCGTAAAATCTAACTCATATCAGAAACAGTGTCGCCCCTCTTCTTATCATCCTTTACTACAAGTTTAAGAGAAGTGAGAGCTACTTCTATCATCTTATCATCTGGTTCTTTTGTAGTAAGTCTTTGAAACAAAAAACCAACATTATATACAAACCGCGTAAAAAAATTATTATATTTAGCAGAAAACATCAATACTTCATAACTTATTGCTGCAATTATTGGAAGTAACGCAATTCTAAGCAAAAATTGTTCGTAAAAAACATCAGTAACAATAAAGGTGTGTAAAAAAACCATGATAAAAAGTACAATTACTAAAAAATTAGTTCCGCATCTAGGATGAAGTCTTGAAAATCTCTTAGCATTTTTTACAGTTAATGGTAACTTATGTTCATAACAATAAATTGATTTGTGTTCAGCACCATGATACATGAAAACTCTTTTCACATCAGGCATCAAAGATATCAATAAAATATATGCAATAAAAAATAAAACTCTAAAAACCCCATCAACAACATTAAAAAATATTCCTGCTTTGTGCACAAGTAAATTTGTTAAAAACAAAGGAAGCAGAACAAAAATTCCTATTGCAAAAACAAGCGAAATTAAAATAGTAATAAACATTTCTTTAGTAGATATTTTTTCTTCTTCTTTTTCAATGTGCATATTAGTTGACCACATTAAAGTTCTCATCCCAATTATCATAGATGAAAACAAATTGTAAACTCCTCTAATAAGTGGCCACTTTAGTGTTACATATTTGTCAGACAAAAGCGACATATTTACAGTTTTAGAAACGATTTTCCCTTTGGAAGTTCTAACAGAAACAGCAACTTTATTTTTATTTCGCATCATAACTCCATCTATTACCGCTTGTCCCCCTACCTTTGAAAAACAAACTTTACCATCCTTAGAAATATCAGAATTTCCACTTACTTGCTTTACTACACTTTTTTCCATAATTTAACTCAATAAACTTCATTTAAATATGTTGTGTCTGTTTCAACATTGTCAGAAAAGTCTTCACCAGCAAGCAAAACCTCACAGAGGTAGTCAAGTGCAACGCGACTACAGTATTTTCTAACTAAATTTGCTCTTTAGAATATGTAATTAAACTAGTACAATCATTAGCTATACAATTAAGGCTGGTGAGACGACTTAAGACAGTGCTGTCTATTCTTAATAAACCAGATAGAAGAAATGACGACCATAACTATACAAAGATACTGTCCTGTTGATAGTCCAAAGTACCTAATATCATCTCTATAAAAGTTCAATAAAAACCTAAGTATTCCATACAAAAATATAAATGAAAAAAACACAACACCGCTTTTCAATTTCTTTGATTTATACATAAAAAGCAAAACAATTCCAATAAACAAATTCTTTGCAGATTCATAAAATTGTGAAAAATGTCTACAACCATCAACCCCAGAATATTGCACACACAAATTCATACTAGTTTTAGTTCCGATAAGTTCTCCATTCATAAAGTTCCCAATTCTTCCTAAACAAAGTCCGAATGCGGCAGGTATTACAATTAAATCCGCCAAATCCAAAAATTTAATCTTATACTTTTTACAAAGAAAATAAAAAGATATACCCATTCCAATAATTGCGCCATGAAAAGACATTCCGCCGTGCCACACCGCAAACATTTCTAATGGATGAGAAAAATAATATACGGGCTCAAAAAATAAAATATGACCAAGTCTCGCACCTAAAATGCAACCAACCACAATCCACAAAAAGACATCATCATAATTTTTCTCTGTAATGTTTCTTACAAGTTTATACTTTGCTGCAAAATAAAGTGCAAGATAAACAAGAAATACCCCTATTGCATAAAAAAGTCCATAATATCTAAGTGAAAATGGCCCTATAGAAAAAATAACCGGACTTAAATCAAAATAATATACCATTTTTTTCCTCAATATAAAATATTATCAAAAAATAATCATCAACACAAAAACAAATAATTTCAATAAATAATATCAAATAACATTAATAAATTCAACAAACAAAATAAACAAATCAAAAAAAATTATTTTACTCTGTCGCTCGTACTACAAGCGCAACAATTACAAGCAACACTCCAAAAATCATGTAACTAAGCCCATTTGCAAGTGCAGGAAATACTGCTGCTAAATATTGTGCAAGTCCAATCATTGCCATCGCAATTCCGGAAAACAAAAATATCCCAAATGCTACTGACTTAATTATCGCATGCTTTAGTTCTTTAATTTCCATTCTTACAAGTGAAATAACATTATCTCTAAATTCTGTTGCTAAAAATAATTTTCCAAAATCTTTTATCGCATCAAAAACGTGTTCTTTCTTCAAAAAAGCATATCCTTCTTTTGCCTTATCTTTAATTTCGTCTACCAATCCTTTATTTTTCACCATAAATAATCCCCCTTTTACTTGAAATATAACTATATAACTACTAACTAAGATAAAAATAGGAAAGTTAATATATAAAGCTTTTCTCATAGAACACATGGGACAAATAAGAGAGGATAGGTCAGTAACAATAAAAGACCTAATGGTTTCTATCTTAATAATCGCAATAATATTTTCTTGCTGCTTCAATTACTACCTATATTCAAATTCGTTTCATAAATCTCTTATAACTCAATATTCAAACAATTCGACACTTTTAGAAGTTGACAAAAATATTACACGATACATTACCGGTCTTGACAATACACTTGATGTGCCATTCAATCAAAAAGAACAATCGCACATGATTGATGTAAAGAAACTAATTATCATAGAACAAGTTCTCACAATTATTCTATTACTTAGTTTTCTTGCAATATGCGTAACAGGACAATTTGAATTTTTCAAGCACATAAAAATATCATTTTTCATTATGATTATAATTCTTCTGATGGTTTTACTAATGTCTAGAGCATTTGATTTTATTTTTACAGTTTTCCATAAGATTTTCTTTCCTCAAGGAAATTGGCAATTCCCTGCTGATTCACTCATGATACAAACATATCAAGAACAGTTTTTTGAAAGATTCACATTTCAAATATTTCTACTCTCAGGAATAATCTGCACAGGATTTTTTATATTGTCTGAGATAATTAAGAATGTAATTCTTGTAAGACAACCCGACAACAAAGACGAAGAAGAGAAAGAGAAGGAAGAATAAATAATTTAACTTACCTAAAAGTCTTTACCAGCCTTAAATAATTCTGCTCATAATTGTACTAATTATAACTCCAATTGGAAATGGATTAGAAATAATGAATACGAATCTGCGTGCTGGTAAGACTCCTCAGACAGAATGTATAACTTAAAAAAATTAGTAAAAATTATAATTTAATCATCCACAGTAAATAATCTAGAATCATGAACGTCAAAAATTCCAAGTCTCGCACCGGAATCAAGCCAGCCGTGAGCATAATTTAATGCAGCAAACGCATTCACAAAATCATTTTTTTCTTTGAAGTGATGTGCATCTTTAATGTAACATGTAATCATTAAAATAAAATCTTCTCTTTCAGTAATCAAAGCTGTTCTATTTTTACTTTTAGTTGCCATATCAAAAGCTTCTTCTGTAATCTTGAAGTATTTGTCAAGCTTCTGTGTTGTAATTACATCAGATTTCACATCAACAACTTTTTTCTCAGCTTTCGTCTTTTCTTCCTTTACAGTCTTTGCCATACCTTAACAATACAAACACCCATTTATCAAATTTGTTGGAAAAAACCACAAAAAACATCAAAAATCTTAATTCTTTTACCAGCCTTAAACTTATAGTGCTAATATTCGTACAAAGTAAAAATTCCGATTGAAACTGGACTTATGTATCTGCATACGAGTCTGCGTGCTGGTAAAAGAATCCGAGACACCATCAAAACTCGTAACCTTTATATACTTAATATACTAATTACCACACTAGTAGAAGAAATAATCAAAAATACTATAAATAAAACAAAAATAGAGGTATATATGGAAACAAAAGAAATCACTCCTGTTGTCCCAGAAGACAAGCACGCAAAATTGATGGACTTTCTATTTAATCAGAATAATATCAATTGGCAAACTATGCTTTACGAGCTTGTAAAAGAAGAAGGAATGGACATTTGGGATGTAGATATTTCAAAAATCGCCGGAAGATATGTCGACATGGTAAAAACATTAAAAACTCTTAACTTTCACGTTTGCGGTAAAATTATTCTTGCTGCAGCAATATTACTAAAATTAAAATCTGAAAGACTTTTGTCTGGAGATTTAAATAATTTTGATGCGCTTTTCGCAACTGACGATTCCGCATGGGACGAACTTGGCGGAATTTACGAAGGACACGAATTAAGACAAGACCTTCAGGATTTAAAAAGACAAAAACCATTAGTTGTCCCAAGATCCCCTCAACCTCGTCAAAGAAAAGTTTCAATCTACGATCTTATCGGTGCACTTGAAAAAGCATTAGAATCAAATGCAAGAAAACCAAGTCACATTCATGGAAATAATTCTTTTGAATATGAACCACATAAGAAACAAGATATTTCTCTCGTAATAAAAGATGTTTATGCAAAAGTTATAGAATATTTTCAGATGGAACAACATTCCGCAATAAAATTCTCACAAATAATTCCAGAAGGCGCAACAAAATTTGATAAAATTTACACATTCGTTCCTCTTTTACATCTAACTAACGAAAGAAAAATAGATTTAATGCAAAACGAACATTTCGGTGATATTGAAATTGTTCTAAAACAAAGACAGACTACTTTAACACTGATTCCACAGTCAACTCATTCTACATAAAACCACATCAAAAGTATTTTTACCGGCCTTGCATACATAGTGTAAATAATTGTACTAATTTAATTTACTTATTCTAAAGAATAAACATAATTGCTGCATACTGTTTTGCTTGCCGGTAAAAGACAGAATACAGAAAAATCAACCCGCAATACTTATAAACGGCACTTTTCTCTCTTATTATATATAGAGCGCAATGCACAAGCAGCTTGGAGAATAAAAATGATAAAAGAAAAATACATGGACACATTAACGATTAACAAGAATCCTAATATAGGGCTTTACGCACTTGCAACAGACAATTACTGCTTAGTTGGATATTCAACAAAAGATGAAGAAATAGAAAAGATAAAAGAAGTCCTAAAAGTTCCGGTACACAAAATATCAATTGCAGGAACAGACATAATCGGAATTTTCTGTGCAGCAAACAACAACATGCTTTTGGTTCCTGAAATAATTTACGATGAAGAAAAAAAACATCTTCAAGAATTAAACATTCCATTTACAGTAATCAAAACAAGACATACTGCACTTGGAAATAATATAGTCACAAATGATCAGGCAGCTTTTGTATCAGACGAATTTTCAGCAGATGCAAAAAAATTAATTAGACAAGCATTAGGAACAATACTTCGTCCGGGAACAATCGGTGGAGTAATGGTTGTAGGCTCATCCGCAGTAGTAGGAGAAAAAGGACTATTAGTTCATAGAGATGCAGATCAAAAAGAAATAGAATACTTAAAAGAAACATTCAATCTTCCTGTTGATATTGGGACAGTAAATATGGGAAGCCCATACGTTCGTGCAGGAATATTAATTAATAAAAATGGTTACTTAATCGGTTCAAATTCCGGTGGACCAGAAATTCAACGTGCTGATTACGCATTAGGATTTATTGAATAAATTTCAACATAACAAATAAATTATCGTGAGACAAAAAATGACAACAATAAATACAGAAAGCGAAAGAAACATACAGCTTCAAACTTTTGTATCACAATTACAGCAAATTACAAAATATTTGTCAGACATAAAAGCGCAAGAAGATCAAATGATAATAGTTGTCGAAGCATTAAAAGAATTCAAACACGTTAAAAAAGACACGAAAATTTTAGCACCGATTGCTCAAGGAATATACCTTAATGCAAAAGTGACAGACACAGAAGAAATAATAGTAAATTCCGGTGCGGGCATTGCAACAAAAAGAACAATCGACAAAACAATAGTTGATTTAGAAACAGAATTAGAACATTTGAGAAAACATGTAGAAGAAGTTGTGAAACAAAAAGCTCAAATTACTCAATTCGTACAAATACTTCAAACAAAAGAAACATAAAAAATAATAATTATCAATAACAATAAAAGAAAACAGCATCAAAACCAAAAGAGGAAAAATATGTTTTCATTCTTAAAAAAGAAACTTCAAGACGGAATTGCGAAATTAACTGGTGAAGTAAAAAAAGAAGTTGTTGAAGAGACAAAAATAGATGAAGACATAAAAGAATCAGAAAAAGAAAATCATACAGAAGAAACAATCAAAGAAAAAGAATCAAAAACGGAACAAAAATCAAAAGAACCTTCTAAAGATAATAAAAAAGAAGAAAAAATGACGTCACAATCACAAGAAATCAAGCAAAGTTCTAAAGAAGAAATCGCAAAAAATAATAAATTAAAAGAAAATAAAGATGAGAAAAACAAAGAGCAAAAGGAAGAAAAATCAGGATTCATGGATTTTCTTACTAAAAAAACACTCTCATTAGAAAAATTTGAAGAATTATTCTGGGATATTGAAATCGCACTGCTTGAATCTAATATTGCAGTAGAAGTCATTGAAAAAATAAAAGAAGACTTAAAAGAAGTTTTGGTTGACAAAAAAATAAACAGATTCAAAATTGAACAGACAATTAAAGATACGCTAAACAAATCATTAAGTGAAATATTAGAAGTTCCTAAAGAAAAAATAATAGACGAAATAAAAAATAAAAAAAATAAACCTTACGTTATTGTTTTCATAGGGATAAACGGTGGAGGAAAAACCACAAGCATCGCAAAAATGTGCAAATATCTTCAACTACATAAACAATCCGTCGTTGTTGCAGCGTGTGACACATTTAGAGCGGCAGCAATTCATCAAATTGAAGAGCACACAAACAGATTAAACGTCAAATTAATAAAACACGATTATGGTGCAGATGCCGCAGCAGTGGCATTTGATGCAAAAGCACATGCAAAAGCAAAAGATATCGATGTTCTTTTGGTAGATACCGCAGGAAGAAATCATTCTAATAGGAATTTGATGGACGAACTTGAAAAATTAATAAAAATTGCAGAACCAGATAAAATTATGTTCATAGGAGACGCACTAACAGGAAACGACGCAGTTGAGCAAGCAAGAGAATTCAATGATAAAGTAGGAATAGATGGAATAATATTAACAAAATCAGACTGCGATGAAAAAGGCGGTTGTGCAATTTCTATGAGTTACATTACAAAAAAACCAATACTTTTCATGGGAACTGGACAAAGATACGAAGATTTTGTCGAATTTGAACCAAAATTCATACTCGAAAAATTATCACTTGACAAATCAGAAGATTTAGAAGACTCACATATTTTAGATGAACAAAATGAAGAAGAAAATCATTCAAAAGAAAATATTTCAGAAGAATATGAGAAAAAAGATAACGAAATAGAAGAAGAAACTAAAAAAGAGTTTGAATTAGAAGAAAAAGAAGAAGAAATAAAAGAAGAATTGATAAAAGTAGAAGAAGAACTTGATGAAGTATCAGAAAATGTAGATTTTGAATCATACAAAATTGATGAAATAAAAGAAGAAAAAATAAAAGAAGAGCACAAAAAAATTGAAGAACATAAAAAAGAGGAATTAAAGCAGAAAATAAATGAAAAGAAAAAAGAAATCAAGAAAAAAGTTGAAGAAAAATTACAAAAAGAAATCAAAAAAGAAGAACCTAAAGTAGAAATTAAAAAAGAACCAATTGTCGAAGTTTCTAAAAAAACAATCAAAGAAGAGAAAAAACAGGAAAAAGAAATAATAAAGGAAAAAGTAACTGAAAAGAAAAAGGAAGAACCAAAAAAACAAGAAGTTAAAAAAGAAGAACATAAAAAAACAGAAATAAAAAAAGAGATAATTAAAGAAAAAGAAGTTAAAAAAGCAGAAACCAAGAAAGAAGAACACAAAAAAGAAGAGAAAAATAAAATTGAAGAAAAAGCAAAAGTAGAAGAACCAGTAAAAGAAGAGCCCAAAAAAGGATTCTTTGCAAGGCTTTTTGGCAAGAAATAAACGAAATATCTCTAAAGTCTTTGGTGGCCTTGATTACATTGCTAATAATTGTACCAATTTAATGACATATTCTAAAGAACATAATTGCCGCATACTGTTTTGCGTGCCACCTGACTTCCAGACAAAGCATCCAAACAGAAACCTTTTTAAATGAACATTTTCCCCCCTAATAGTATAACATTTAATATGATATAGGTGAATAAATATGTCAATAAGACCAGAAAAATTAATGGCTAGAAGAAAGTTAACAAAGAAAGTAATAGGTCCAAAGACTTTCAAGTCAGAAGAAACAGCAAATAAATGGGCAAAAGAACACAATATCAAAAATTACGATTTAAAAGATATAAGAAACTTAGGCGCAAACGATAAAAAAATAAGAGTTATTGTTAAAAAATAAATTAACAAAAACGCTTGTTATAGTAATCATACAAAAATAGGTGTGACTTTAAATGTTCGAAAACACAGTTTTCTTTGGAAATCCATTAAGTACCATCATAATTGCATTTTTAATTACGGCAGCAGGTATTGCCGCGTCATTTCTCATTAAAAAATTAATCGATATCGTTGTCAAACCATTTACAGAAAAAACAGAAACAGACGTAGATGACATAATTATTGGCATCATACAAACCCCAATATGTTTTTTCACAGCATTATACGCAATCTATTACGCTCACAATTTACTTACATTAAGTGTTAAAATAAATTCAATCATGGATAAAGGATACATGATTTCTATAGTTATCATGATATCAATTGTTGGTGTTCAAATAGTAGATTTAATTTTATACAAGGTACTCACAAGCATAACTAAAAAAACAGAAGGAGAATGGGACGATCACTTAGTACCAATAGTAAGACAAGTTGTAAAAATAGTATTAGTAGTTTTTACGCTTTTAACAATCGCAAGCAACTTTGGGTTTAATATTACATCAATTGTCGCAGGACTTGGTATTGGTGGTTTAGCTTTTGCATTCGCAGCACAAGACATAATTAAAAATTTATTTGGTGGAATATCAGTATTTATGGATAAACCATTCAAACCTGGAGATTTCATAAAAATAGCAGGAGTTGAAGGAACAGTAGTAGAAGTTGGTCTTAGAACAACAAAATTAAAAACTCTCGACAACAGATTTTTAACAATTCCTAATGCGAAAATAACAGAAAATGTAATTGAAAATGTAACTAGCGAAGATGCAAGAAAAATAATAGCAAATTTAGGTTTAACTTACGAGACATCATCAAAAAAAATAGAAGAAGGAGTAAAAATAATAAAAGATGTGATGAAAAATAACAAATTCACAAAAGACGAATGTGATGTCGCATTTAACAAATTCGGAGATTTCTCACTTAATTTAATTGTTGTTTATTGGATAAAAGATAAAACAAAAATTCTTGACGCACAACACGAAGTAAATATGCAAATTAAAGAAAAATTCGAAAAAGCAAAAATTGAATTCGCATTCCCCACTCAAACAATAATTACAAAAAGAAAATAAAAAGAAAATTAAGCTGCTTCTAATAATCCTGATAGTCTTGAATCATAAGATTTATTTAAATTTTTTTTAATAAAAAAATTACGACAATTCAAATATCTAGAAATAAAATATGCAGAATACTCCTTATCATTGACCAATTCTTTTGCCCTTTTCCAAAAAGACTCGTCAGTACATTCCTTTTTAACAGAAAATCTTGCAGGACCTTCGATTGTTTCGGAATTATGCTTAATTATAGAATTCACACCATAAACCATAACGTAATGCGGCGTGTGATGCATATTAAATAAAATATTATAATTTAATTTACAATTAATTCCTTTAGCAATCCGTGTTGCCTCTTTAAGATATCCCGGGAAAAAATCATTATCAGATATTCCTAATGAAGATTTAGATACTTTTCTAATATGTTCATACATTCCCTTCATTAAAGAATAAACTGCAGTAGTTGCATTTTTTAAGCATTCTTCGTATTCACATTCT
The DNA here is from genome assembly GCA_041661165.1 of Candidatus Woesearchaeota archaeon. Taxonomy (GTDB): domain Archaea; phylum Nanobdellota; class Nanobdellia; order Woesearchaeales; family JBAZVA01; genus JBAZVA01. The sequence continues at coordinate 19,939 of JBAZVA010000010.1, forward strand.
GTCAACAATTTTAATTCTGATGAAAATTCACATTCTGTTGATACCAATACATCACCCAATTCACTATTTATTATTTTTTTCATACTTCACCTCGACTCATACCTAGTAAAAAAGAGAAAAGTAGCTATATAAAAAGTTGTTGTAGATTATTCTACAACACAACAGAAATACTTATAAGTGACAAATTTATAATACTACACAAGGCACAAAAAATGATAAAAATAGAAGAAACACTAGAAAATATAAGTTTTTCAAAAAACGAAATAAAAATATACTTAAAACTATTAGAACTAGGAAGTTCAAAAGCCGGAAAAATAGCAAAAGAAACTAAATTAGATAGATCTTCGACATATAATGCACTTACAAATCTTCTAAATAAAGGATTTATTTCTTATGTAAATATAGCAAATGTAAAATGGTTTCAACCAATTTCTCCAAAACGCATATTAGAATATATAAATGAACAAAAAGAAAATGTCAAAGATATATTACCACAATTAGAAGGAACGTATAAACAAACAAAATTAAAAGGCCAAGTAACGCTACATAAAGGACTAAAAGGCGTCGAAACTGTTTTTCGTGATATTCTAAGAAACGCAGACGAGAATCTTATTTTTGGTAGTGAGGGACAATTTAGAAACAGAATGCCCTATTTTTATGAACATTTTGTAAGAGAACAAAAAGAAAAAAATATTCAAACAAAAATATTAGTAAGAGTAGGAAGAAAAGACTACTACAAAGAAGGAAATTATCGTTTTATTGACAATGATATAGAATCTCCGGTTGTTACAAATATTTACAAAGACAAAATTGCAATTATTGTTTGGACTGATGAACCTGAAGCAATAATTATAGAAAACAAAGATGCCGCTGACAGTTATAGAGCATACTTTGAATTTATGTGGAAGAATGCAATAAAAAAACAAACCTAAAAAACAGAACTCTGTCCGAAGTCTTGGCAGTCTTTCATAAATTGTGTGAATAATTGTACGAATTTTATTGCTTATTCTAAAGAACAAACTTGATTGCTGCATACTGTTACCTCCTAAGAGGTAGCCAAGTGCAACGCGGCTATGCTTGTCGCCAGACGTTTCGGACAGAGCAAAAAAACACATTATATCAAAAATCACCACTAAACAAAAATAGTAAAATATATAAAAAAGAAAAGTTCTCACATATTATGGAAAGACAAAAAAACACATCAAGATTTTCTGCAAAAAAACTCTTCAATAGAGGAGAATTAACATATAACGACTTTAAATTTCTTAACACAATATACAGTTCTATTAATTATGAAGATATTGACCTCTCTGTAAATCTTGGGAAAAACATAATTCTAAAAATACCAATAATTGCATCTCCAATGGATAAAGTTACAAACGCAAAATTTTGTGTTGCCATTGCAAATCAAGGAGGAATAGGATGTATTCATATGAATTATAAAAATCCGGACGGCTCTTTTAATATAGATGCACAAATTAGTGAAATAACAAAAGTAAAAAGACACGAAAATGGATTTATTGAAGATCCTATTACATTAAAAGAAACAAACACCATAGATGATGCGATAAAAATAGGAGAACAAAATGAATTTGGTATAAATATAGATACTTTTCCCGTAATAGATGAAAAAAACAAACTAGTAGGCCTTCTAAGAAAACAAGATTACTCACGATCAATACATACAAATATGAAAGTTTCACAAAGAATGATTCCTGTTGATAAATTAATTATGGGAAGTTATGGAATTACTCTAGAAAAAGCAAATAAAATATTGTGGGATAATCATTTACTATTTCTTCCAATAATCGATAAGAATAAAATGTTAAAAGGACTTGTCACAAGAAGCGACATTGATAAAAATGAAAAATATCCTCTTACAACCAAAGATAAAAATAAACGACTTAGAGTTCTTTTCGCAGTTGATACAAAACCAGAATATGCGTATGATAGATTAAAAAAAGGCTTTGATGCAGGAGCAGATGGAGTAATAATAGATACATCGCAAGGATTTGCAAAATACGAAAAAGAAATCATAAAATATATTAGAAAAAATTATGGCGATGTTTATATTATTGGTGGAAACGTATCAACAAAAGAAGGATTTACAGCACTTCACAAATGGGGAGTAGATGCAATAAGAGTAGGACAAGGTTCCGGTTCAATATGTACAACTATACAAGTTTTAGGAACGGGAAGATCGTCAGCGTCCGGAGTTTATGAATGTTCAAATATTTCAAATAAAATAAATTCTAAAACAAAGTCAATCGCGGATGGAGGAATATCATATACTGGAGATATATTAAAAGCAATTGGAATAGGAGCGGATGCGGTGATGCTTGGAAGCATGTTTGCAGGAACAGAAGAATCCCCAGGCGAAATAGAATATGATGAAATTACAAATACACAATATAAAAAATACAGAGGAATGGGTTCAAAATCGGCAATAAAAAATAATGCGTCAAGAGGCTATAACAGAGCTCCACAAGGAGTAGAAGGAAGAGTCCCATTCAGAGGACCGTTAGAAAACGTGATTGGAGAATACAAAGATGCATTAACCCTTGGATTAAAAATTCACAATTGTAGAAATTTCTATGAATTAAGAGAAAAAGTAAAAAAAGGCACCATACAATTCGCAAAAAACGATTCACCTAGTTCAAGCACGGAAATGGGTGCGACAATCAGACAGAAATAAGCAAATATTCTTCTATATTAGTGACAACTAAATTATATAAAGAACACAAAACCTTTCCAAATAGTCATACCATGATAACTGAACTAACACCACAAATAACTCCACAATTAATGGAAATTCTAACTAAAAAATACTATATTTCTAGTTATCCTAAAACTGTAGGAAAATTAGTACGAAATAATGAAATAACAAATACACCAGGAGCATTCTTTGGGGATGAGGGTAAAGGAAAAATAATTGCCGCATTATCAAATGACGAACTGATAAAAATGCTTATAAAAGCAAATTCCGGTGAAAATCAGGGACACACACAATACATAAATGGAATAAAATATGTATTTGCTTTAATGCCATCTGGAATATTTAAAAAGAAATTAATAAATGCAATAGGTCCTGAATGTGTTTTTGATCCAATCTCCTTTATGGAAAGAGAAGTTTCTCAATTACTAAAAAATAATATTCCTTATGATAACTTATACATTGGAAACGTACACATAGTAACACCTTATCACAAAATAATTGACAAAATTGCAAATCCTAAGAATTCTTCCACATTAAAAGGAATGTCTCCTGCACACATTTCAAAAGTATGGAAAAGAGGATTAAGATTAGACGATTTGTTCAATGATAAAAAAGAACAAAAAAAAATAATTGAAAAAGATATTGAATTGTATAACATGATGTTAAAATATAAAAAAATCACAGAAAAACAAATAATAAAGGATTTTTTAAAAGATGAAAAAAAAGGAAGAAAAACTCCAAAACATATATACGGTTTTTTAGCTGCAAAAGACAAAGCAAAATATTTAGTTAATTTATATGAAAAAGAAGTAAAAAACAATAAATTATTTCCAAAAAGAGCAGACGTAAATTACATGGCAAGACAAGTATTGAAAAAGGGCGGAAAAATATTAATAGAACCCGCACAAGCATACAATTTATCAAATGGCGTAGAAACACATTGGAAATCATCTACATCTGCACAAACACATAGCGCAGGTACAATTGCAAGTTGTCTTGTAAATTCCCAAAAATATAAAATATTGACAATCAATGTACAAAAAGGCCCAATTTCATCAAGAGTAGGAATAGGTGCAAACCCAAGTGGCTTTGTTTCTCAAAGTTATTTTTCTGAACAAGATATGGATACGTCAAAAGAATTAGAAGGAAAATGCACTGATTTTAATGCGATTCAAAAAATGTTTTTTGAATGCATTTCTCCAAACGGAATTCTTGTTTCTAAAATGTATAAAGATAAAGATGGTAAAAAATATCCTATTAATGAAGCAATGGCCATAGCATCTTCAACTTTCTTTGGAGAATTGGGTTCAACAACAGGAAAACCTAGAGTGACTGGATTATTTGATTGCCTCGCACATAAGCAAGTAATGGATGTACAAGGACCATACACTCTAATTTCTGCAATGGATAGAGGAGATTATTTAGACAAAATAGGATTAGTTGTTGCGTACAAATATGTAGGAAACAAAGTTATTGATTGTAATGGTATAAAATATAAAAAAGGACACATAATAAGAATAAATGATCAGTATCCGAATGAAAGAGTATTAAAATATTGCATTCCAATAATTAAAGTCATATCAGGATGGAAAAATCATCCTATAAATGCAGAAAAAAGAAATAAAAATGATCCTCTTCCTAAGGAAGTTCAGAATTATATAGGAACGATAGACAGGCTTTGCGGTTCTGAGACTATCGTAATAGGAAACGGAAAAGAAACTGAAAATCTGATATATCTAAAACAAGTAGCATAAAGAAATAAATTAATAATAAAATCAAAGGTATTCTAAAACAACCATCTTACAAACTCTAAATCCTTAATTTGCTCATTAGTATTTAGATTTCCATCCTTATCCAAATGATTTGTTTCAAGTGTAATCATAGAATCAGAAGGAACAAACTTCGCAATCTTAGAAAAATCATAATCATTATCGCAAAAATTAAAATGATCTTTAATTTCTTTAGTTTTTATCCCGCTAAAATGAAAATATTTTGGATTTAAATCAAAAAAACTCAAAACATATTTATCTATATCTAAAGCAGAAACTTCGTGTGCTGCAATAAAAGCATGACCAATATCAAAACACATATTATTATTTTTTGTTCTCTTAAATAATTCTAAAAAATCTTCTTTTGAAGAAAATCCTGCAGAAAATAAGTTTTCAAAATGAATTCTTTTATCTAAAAAGTTGTCAGAAAAAAATTCATAAGCATTATCAACATTATACCAAGGTTTATCTAATCGTCCTGGATGAACAACTACAATTTTACTTCCAAATTCGTCTGCTAATTTTAACGAAGCATTGAGAATTTTAAAATTTAGCTCAAACTTATCCTTATCACAGGGATTAAATCCAAAAGAACTATGCGGATTATGCAAAGTAATAGGAATGTCAAGTTTATGTAATTTAGAAATATCTTCTCCCTCAATAGACATAACTTCAATATAATCAAGTATACTGGAAAACTTTTCTATATCCCCCAAAGTTTTAGGATATCTCTTAAGTCCGACAGAAATTTTTCTTGTATCCATATTCACACCAATTTATGTAACTCAAATTAAAACACAAAAATAAATTAATAATAAAAATATAAACTTAAAAAAAGAAAATAAAAAATAAAAATTAGTTAAAGTATTTACTTAAACTTAAGTGCTGCATGTGCTGCTGCAAGTTTTGCAATAGGCACTCTAAATGGTGAACAGCTTACATAGTTAAGTCCAATCTTGTGACAAAACATAACAGATGAAGGCTCTCCTCCATGCTCTCCGCAAATTCCAAGTTTAATGTTAGGTCTTACAGATTTACCTTTCTCAATTGCAATCTTCATAAGTTGTCCAACACCAGTCTGGTCAAGTACAGCAAACACATCTTTATCATATATCCCAAGACTTACATATTGAGGCAAAAATTTCCCTGCATCATCTCTTGAAAATCCTAGAGTCATTTGGGTCAAATCGTTTGTTCCAAACGAAAAGAATTCTGCTTCTTTTGCAATTTCGTCAGCAGTTAGTGCACCACGAGGAACTTCTATCATTGTTCCTATTTGGTATTCAAGTTTTACCTTCTTCTCAACAAATACTTGTTCAATTACTTTTAGTGCAATTGCTTTTTGATTTTCAAATTCTTTTACGTTTCCTACAAGCGGAATCATAATTTCAGGAACAACATTCATTTTCTTTTCTATTTTTAATTCGCATGCTGCTTCCATGATTGCTCTAACCTGCATTTCAGTAATTTCAGGGAACGCAATTCCAAGTCGGCATCCTCTATGACCAAGCATTGGATTTAATTCATGTAATGAATCAATCTTTTGCTTTAGTTCTTCAAGTGTAACTCCAACTTCTTTTGCAATTGCTTTCATGTCTTCTTCTTTCTGAGGCAAGAATTCATGTAATGGCGGGTCAAGTAATCTTATAGTTACTGGTAAACCTGCCATTTCTTCAAATAATCCCTTGAAATCAGCTCTTTGGTAAGGTAACAATTTTGCAAGTGCTTTTTTTCTTCCTTCTAAATCTTTTGCAACAATCATTTCTCTCATTGCTTTGATTCTGTCTCCTTCGAAAAACATATGCTCAGTTCTACAAAGTCCAATTCCTTCTGCACCAAATCTTTTTGCAACAATTGCGTCTCTTGGAATATCCGCATTAGTTCTTACTTTTAATTTTCTAAAAGAATCAGCCCAACTCATTAATACTGCAAATTCTCCTTTCATTTCTGGGTCAACAGTATTTATTTTTCCTGCAAACACTTCACCAGTTGAACCATTTAAAGTAATATAGTCTCCATCTTTTAGAATTTTTCCTGCTGCTTCCATAGTTTTCTTTTTGTAATCGATTTTAATATCGCTACATCCAGCAACACAGCATTTTCCCATTCCACGTGCAAAAACAGCTGCGTGTGAAGTCATTCCACCACGTGCAGTCAAGATTCCGTTAGCCGCATTCATTCCAATTAAATCTTCAGGAGAAGTTTCAATTCTTACAAGTACGATATCTTCATCTTTTTCTTCAACTAATTTTGCTGCTTCGTGTGCATCAAAACAAATTTTACCAACTGCTGCTCCTGGAGATGCAGGTAAACCTTTTGCAATTGCTTTTTCTTTGTTTTTTGGATCCACTGTTTTGTGTAATAATTGATCAAGTGAATTTGGATCAACTCTCAATACTGCTTCTTCTTTTGTAATTAATTTTTCTGCTACCATATCAACAGCACATTTTACAGCTGCTTGTGCAGTTCTTTTTCCGTTTCTTGTTTGAAGCATATACAATTTTCCTTCTTGAATTGTAAATTCCATATCTTGCATGTCTTTGTAATGCTTTTCAAGTTTTAATCTGATATCACACAATTGTTTGTATGATTTTGCATCACTTTTTTCAAGTTGATCAATACTAAGTGGAGTTCTTATTCCTGCAACAACATCTTCTCCTTGTGCATTCATTAGGTATTCTCCATAGAATTTATTCTCGCCAGTTGACGGGTTTCTTGTAAAACAAACTCCAGTTCCTGAAGTGTTTCCCATGTTACCAAACACCATTGCTTGAATATTTACAGCAGTTCCTAAAAGTCCTTTGATATCATTTAATTTTCTGTATAAAATTGCTCTATCATTATTCCATGAACCAAATACTGCTTCAACTGAAAGTATTAATTGCTGCATAGAATCTTGTGGAAAATCTTTTCCTGTTGCTTTTTTAATTGCTGCCTTATATTTTGCAACAACTTCTTTTAGATCTTTTGCATCTAAATCAGTATCAAGTTTAACTCCTTTCTTTTTCTTCTGTTCATCAAGTACTTCTTCAAAATCGTGATGTGGTACTTCAAGTACGACGTCTCCAAACATTTGCAAGAATCTTCTATATGCATCCCATGCGAATCTTTCGTTTCCTGTTTTTTTAATAAGTGCTTGAACAGTTACATCATTTAATCCTAAATTTAGAATTGTATCCATCATTCCAGGCATACTAGATGCTGCACCTGATCGTACTGAAACTAAAAGTGGATTTGTTGCGTCTCCTAATTTCATTCCCGTTGATTTTTCTACTTTAGCTAAATTTAATTTTACTTCGGCCATTAATTCTGCAGGTAATTTTTTTCCCACTTTGTAATATTCATCACAAACATTTGTTGTAATTGTAAATCCACTTGGAACAGGAACACCAATCGTAGACATTTCTGCAAGATTTGCACCTTTTCCACCAAGAAGTTCTTTCATGCTCTTATTTCCTTCTGCAGAACCATCTCCAAAATAATATACTCTTTTCACATTAGAAGTAGTTTTTACCTCTGTTTTAGTTGCTTTTGTTGCCATTTTTCAGTCACCCTATTTATAAACGATTTTTAGTTTTTTCTTTCAATTTTCTCTTTAAAAAACTCAATTTTTTCGTGTATAAATGGGAAAAATCAGTAGCTCTTTTTAAATATTATGTAAGAGAAGAAGAAAATTAAAAGAAATCATAAACTACTCAAAAGTGGTTAAAATGGAAAAATATATAAAAGAAAACAAATTACTCATATCTGATAATATTATGAAAATCAAACAAACATTAAATGATCTCGTTTCAAATGTTAAAGCAATCACAAATGAAGTAAAAGAAGCACATAATTTTAAAACTTCTTACTCTAAAATGTATGATGCATTTCCACTATCACTTTTAACACAAGGAATGATGGATTTAACTTTTATGTTAAATGTTACAGATGCAATTAATGCGGGAGACTATAAAATAACATTAGCGTATTTAGGTAAAAATATTACATTTAGAACAATAAATCATTATCTTACAAAGTTAATTTCTAACAGAAAAGAACTAAATGAAGATAAAAATATATTAAAATTATACTCTGAAAATTAATAAATTAATTCTTTAAAATTTATTTCTTTTTACTTGATTCTTTTTTAACTTCTTTCTTAGAATCTTTATCAGTTTCTTTTTTATCTTCTTTCTTGATTTCTTTTTTCAAATCTTTCTTAACATCTTCTTTCTTAGAAACAAATTCAGTTTGCGGCGCTTTAATTACAACACCATCACCTACAGCATTAACATCCTCTTTCTTTGCATCAACAGGACCAGTTCCGTCTTTTTTAATCTGAATAATAGATTTACAATTAGGATATCCAGGACAACCATAAAACTGACCGTAAAAAGATTTTCTTAGCGACATTTTTTTACCACACTTTGGACAATTTGGTGCTAGAGCAATTAATTTTTCTTTTTCTTCCTCATTTTCTTCTCCACCGGCACCACCATTTGCACGAGTAGAACATTTAGGATTAATACAAAAATTTCTCGGCGGTTTTCCTCGTCCGCCAAAAATTTGAATTACAGGATAAGTGCAAACTTCACACGGTTTATCTGTTGGTTTTACTTTTGATTTTGGAAGATTAAAAATTGCTTTACACTCAGGATATTTAGAACAAGCAACAAAAAAACCATATTTTGATGTTTTAATCATTAAAGTTCCAACTTTACAAATAGGACATGGTCCAATAGTGTTTTTTTTGTCTTCAACAACTCTATTTGCATCAGACAATTCTTTACCGATTTCTTTTTCTTTTTTCTTAAAATCTGTTAATAATTCAATAAGTATTTTTTTAGCGTGATCCAAAACTTGTTGTGGTTTGATTTTATCTTCTCTAATCTGATCCATTTCGTCTTCCATATCACGAGTCATTTGCTCATCTAAAACTTGTGGAGAATAATTTTCTAATACTCCGCATGTTCTAATTCCAAGTTCCGTTGCAGCAAGACTTTTTCCAGAAACATATTCACGTTGTACTAAATTATCAACAATTTGTGCTCGTGTAGCTTTTGTTCCAAGATTTCTTTTTTCAAGTTCCTTAATAATTGACGCAGGAGTATATCTTTTTGGAGGAGCAGTCATCTTATCTAATTTTTCAATTTTCTTAACAATAACAGCATCCCCTTCTTTTGCCATTGGCAATTCTACTTCATCCAATTTTAAGAAAGGACCATAATATTTTTGCCATCCAGGGTCAACAGTTCTTGTTCCTTTACAAACAAAAATTTCTGTATTAACATCAATTCTATATGTTACTGTTTCTCTAGTTGCTTCAGGACAAAATGTTGCAATAAATCTGTGAACGATTAAATCATAAACTCTCTGAGCACGTTCATCTAATTTTGACGGAACAACTCCTGTCGGATATATCGCAGGATGAGCAGGATCTGTTTTTTTACCATTGTTTGGTTTTAGAATTTTAAATGACAATACGTTTGAAATTAATTTCTTGACATCCGTACTATGATTTTCCAACATTTTCAGTATTTTCTTAAAATTAATACTATCAGGCAATTGGTCGGATGATGTTCTTGGATACGAAATAAAAGAATTTACATACAAATCTTGTGCAATCTCTAAAGTTTCCTTAGGAGAAATTCCGCACACTGAAAAAGATTCTACTTGTAAAGAAGTTAAATCAAAAGGATGTGGCGGTTGACTTTTTGTTTGACGTTTTTCTATTACTGCGATTTTTCCATTTTTGCCTTTAGTTTTTTCTATAACAGCAAATGCTTTTTTCTCGTCTAAAAATTTATCTTCTTCATGAAGTGCTTCAATTGAAAATTTAGACAATTCTCCGTCTAAAATAATTTGCCAATAAGGAGTAGAAATAAATTTCATGATTTCTCTTTCTTTATCAACTATAATTTTTAATGCTGGACCTTGTACTCTACCACTTGACATTACTTTGAATGCTCCAGTTGCGTGTTTAATTGAAAGTGAAAGCGCTCGTGATAAATTTATACCATAATAAAAATCAAGTTCATGTCGTGTAATACCTGCATTTGCTTGCGGCCAATCAAGATGTTTCTTTTTATGTTCGTATGACTCAACTAAATCTTCTTTTGTAGTAGTAGAATAAAACATTCTGTTTGCATCTTTCTTTCCGCACGCAAATCTAATTATATTAAGACCAATTACTTCTCCTTCAATATCGTAATCAGTAGCTACTGTAAATTCTGATGCATTTTTTGCTAATTTTTTTATTAAACTGACATATTTAGAAGTATAATCGTTTCCTTTTCCGATTTTAGAAGATTCAACCCACTCAACATCAAATATCGGATAAACCCAGCCCGCGTCTCCTTTTTGTTTTAGTCCATATACATGGCCAACAACAGAACACACAACAATATCTTGCTTTCCGTGGCTAAGTTCAAAATAAGAAACCTGTCCATCCTTCTTTGCAACAGGCTTTCCATCGGCTAATGCTTCTGCTATTTTCTTTGCAGTTGACGGCTTTTCTGATATGATTACTTCGTAAGTCATTATATATAGTGTTTAGGGAGGCTTATATAAATGTTTTGTAGATTGTTGAGTAATAAGTGTTTGTACTAGCGGCTCTCTTGCGCTCGCAATTAAAATTTGTTTGTTCTCACTAACGGTGTATGAGTAAAAATATAGCTTCAATAATTGTAGTTGCCGGTAAAGTGAACACTTATTACTTACGTAAACGAAACACTCAAATTACACCCATTTAATTTAGATAAATAATATTTATGAAATAGTATATATAGTATTTAGACTGATCTACCCGTGATATTCATATCTCAAAATCGAAGCAATCCCACCCATTTCTTTTAACTGGAACCCCTCACGCGAATCTACTGATATAACTCTCATAGCAGAACCAAATAATTTCGCTTTTTCTTCAAACAATTCAAATATAGTTTCATCGACTGCATCAGACATCAAAACTAAATCAACAATTCCTAATTCAAGTGCTTTCATTGTTGCATCTTTTCCATAAGTAACTTGTTTTTCTTTTTCACGAAGTAAATTAAAATATTTCTGCATGATTTTTTTTTCGTCTGCCAATTCTTCATTTGCCAAAACGTCTTGAGACAAATCAACAAGCTCATTTAATCCAAATTCACCAGTGTATCCTACGTCTTTTACAGCGATAATTTTTTCTCTGATTTGCTTACTCATCTCTGCACAATCAAGCATTTTAATTTTTGGAATCCCGGGACCTCCCACAATTATACCTTTTAAATTATTCCAAACAGGTAAAAAAGTTTCCACCATTAAATGTGCAATTTTATTATGAAAATCATTTGCCATATTTTCTCTAATATGCATAAAACGCGGTGCAGACTGTCCACCAGCCTTAAACTTTCCAGGAACAGCAGAAGTAGTTTCAACCATAGGAATAATTTTTTTCCCTTGTAACAATGCAATATTTGCTTCACGATTATCCATTACGACTAATCCATAAACAGAATCATCCATACACATTTCTTCTAGTGCTTCTACTTTGAAATCTTTATCACAACGATAAATTTTCTGATTCATTGGCATCGGAGGTTCTATAGAAGTTACAAGAAAATCATACGAACCTTCTGTCTCTGAAACATTTCCGGAATACGCAGCAAGACCATTTTTTGGAAGCCTAGGATATTTTCTCAAATGTCCAATTAATTTTTCAAGTGCATCAATTACATTGTTTCTAGTAGCAGACGACTTAATGTTTGACGCAGTTCCTGCTTCATCTGACAATTGCTGAGTAATTTTAGTAATCTCATAACCCGCAGGTATAAGTACACTGATAAGTTCTGTATGTCTTGCCTTTTTTGATTTCAAATTTTTTATAAATTTTTGTAAATGATGTTTATCAATTGCTGTTAATGCCATATTAAGTCACTTCCATTAATATTATTTAATATTGCCCACATATGTGAACGTGAAAATTAAAAATAAATTTTTTAGTTAAATTAAAAATAAAATAATAACAAAACAATGCTAGAATAAGTCTGCTATATTAACACAATAACTTCTGACAGGTCGTTTAATGGAACTTCACCGAATTCAACTTCTTTTGATTTAGTCACAGAAATAATATCCATTTTAATATTTTCTAAAAGTTCTCTCTCTAATTTTGTAAGCACTCGAATTTTATCAAGCGGCGTATTAAGCGACATTGCTTTTTCAGATTTATATTTTCTCACATCTGTTGCAACTTTTAAAACAATATCCCCAAGTTTCTCATGCACTAACTCTAACTCTTCAAAATCGTATGAAGGCCAATTCGATAAATGAATAGATTTCTCCTGATCAAATTGTTTAAAATAAAGTTGGAATAATTCTTCTGTAATAAACGGCATTATTGGTGCAAACATTTTTATACAACCATAAAGTAAATGATAAGTTGTGTGCTGTGCACTTCTTCTTGCTTCGTTTCCATATATTTCTGGTTTGTATAATCTGTCCTTTGCAATTTCAAGATAATTATCACAAAAATCCATAAAAAAGAATTTTTCGACAGCAGATTTTACTTTTGAATATTCGTAACCTAAGAAATATTCTTGGCACTCTTCGCACAAAACATAAAATTTCTTTAACATATATTTATCAAATTCTGTTAATTTCAAATCATCGTCAGAACTTGGATTATAATCGTGTAAATGCGGAATTGAAAATTTTGTTGCATTCCATAATTTGTTTATTGTCTTCTGTCCTGTAAGTAAATCTTTTTCCATAAATGCTAAATCATTACCAAGTGTAGAACTTGCAGCCCAAAAACGTAATGCATCTGCACCATACTTTTCGAGCACGTCAGTAGGTTCAATTACATTTCCTTTTGATTTTGACATTTTATTTCCTTTTGAATCAAGAACATGACCTGAAATAACAATATCTTTCCAAGGAACACTTTCATTGTGATGCATTGCTTTTACAATCGTATAAAATGCCCAAGTTCTAATGATGTCATGTGCTTGTGGTCGCATTGCGTTTGGAAACAATTTATTAAAATTCATATCAACCTTAGCACTAGAAGTGTCCGAAATCCAGTTAGAAATTATTTGCGGACTAACTGATGAAGTCATCCAAGTATCAAAAACATCTTTTTCTGGAATAAAAGAATTATTTCCACAAACACAAGAACTATCAGGATT
>JBAZVA010000011.1:0-30704 GCA_041661165.1 Candidatus Woesearchaeota archaeon
CAACAAAAGAAAGAGAAAAAAGAATCGAAGAACAACAAGATACAAGACCTAAACAAGCTTTGCCCGTAACTGATTTTCCTCCATGCATGAATAACATTAGACAAGGTATGAAAGACGGTAGAAAACGTGCATCATTTTGTTATATAAATTTCTTATTTAATATTGGTTGGACGTATGAAGAAGTAGAAAAAGAAATTTTGGACTGGAACAAAAAAAATGGTGAAGAACCTTTGCGTGAGAATCTTTTAATGGCGCACTTAATGACTTACAAACGTTCACCTCAGAGACAAGAAATCATGCCACCAAATTGCGATAATAAATCGTATTACGAAGATTTAGGATTATGTCATCCGAATACAATGTGTAGAAATGTAAAAAATCCTGTTCAGTATACAAAAAAAATTGATTGGATTAAGAAAAAAGAAGTTGAGAAGCAAACATCTGACACTTTGTCTGACAAACAGATTCTAATTAGAAAAGAGTACAGACAATATCCTTTCATGGTTGCAAAGATTAAAGAATTCATGAAGAAAGAAAACCGTTTGCCGTTAGTCGACGCAAAAACAAAAAAAGAGCAGGAATTATTTGCTTGGATTAAACGACAATATGAAAAGATTTCTGAGAATACGCTGAATGATAGTCAGATTGTTGAGTTAAAGGAATTAAAAATCATAAACTAAAATTTATTTCCTACAATCATTACATCTTTAACAAGATTTTTTCTATATGCCAAATAGGGTATTTTTTTAATTAATTGTATTGAAGGTCTTGGTTCTTTGAACGTAGAAATTAAAAAACCAGCATTAGTTAAAGTGTTGAAATAATCTTCTAATGTCCAATGATAATCTTTAAATTTTATAAACTTTCCATCTAATTGAAGAGCTTTAGTATATATTTTTTCTCCGCTGGAAAAATAATTGAATTTTTTTTCGTATTCAAAATTTTGTGGATGACACAAAGGATCAAAAGGATGCATATCTGAAATATATATTTTTCCTCCTTTTTTAAGAACCCTAAAAGACTCATTAAATATTCTTTGCACATCAGATAATTTTGATATTTCTATTAAAACATATTCTAGAAAAACAATATCAAAAGAATTATTTTTAAAACATTTTAAATTGGTAGCATTTCTATTGTAATATTTTATACCTAAGGGTTTTCTTAATTCTTCATCAATCGAAATTTTTATTTGATTTTTTTCAAGTTCTACACCATAACATGTTGCACCTTTTTTGGCAAAAAATCTTGTCCAATATCCACTTCCAGAACCAATCTCTAGAAGTTTCTTACCTTTAAGATTCCCAAGTAATTTAAGAATTTCTGGTTTTCTAAGATATTCTTTACTATAATTTGGAGTTTTAAATGTCGAACTTTGTTTTTTTGTCCACATTGATACCATATACACATTTATTTCAATAAAGTATTTAAACATTTTGTTACAAATTTTAGAATTAAAATCCCCACAAAAAGGCTTATAAATCAATCAAAAAGTTATAATATTATAGATGGACGCATGGCCAAGCGGTTAAGGCAATAGCCTGCAGAGCTTTGATCCCCGGTTCAAATCCGGGTGCGTCCTCCATTTTTAATAAAAGATTCTTTAAAATGTGAAAAAATATGGCATTGAGGATTTTTAATACATTAGGAAGAGAAATTCAAGACTTCACGCCTATTTCTAAAGGAAAAGTTGGAATATACTGCTGTGGACCAACGGTTTACCATTACGCTCACATCGGAAACTTAAGAACATACATTTTCGAAGATATTCTAAGACGAACTCTAGAATACAATAATCTAGAAGTTACTCACGTAATGAACATTACAGATGTCGGACACCTAACATCAGATGCTGATGAAGGAGAAGACAAAATGGAAAAAGGTGCAAAACGTGAAGGAAAAACCGTTTGGGAAGTTGCAAAATTCTATGAAGACGCATTTTTCAGAGATACAGATAAATTAAACATCCTAAGACCAACAATCACATGCCGAGCTACTGAACATATTCCTGAAATGATTGCAATGGTAGAAAAATTAAAAGCGAACAATCACGCTTACATTTCAAACGTAGGTGGAAACGTTTACTATGACATTTCAACATTTCCAAGTTACGGAAAATTAGCAAATTTAGATTTAGACGAATTAACTCACAAAAGAGTAGAAGAAGACGAAAATAAAAGAAACAATAATGATTTTGTATTATGGTTTACATTAAAAGATTCAAAATACGGAGAATCGCATTCAATGAAATGGGATTCGCCATGGGGAGTAGGTTATCCTGGTTGGCATATTGAGTGTTCAGCAATGTCAACAAAATATTTAGGAGAACAATTTGACATCCATTGTGGCGGAGTAGATCATATTCCGGTGCATCACACTAACGAAATTGCACAATCAGAAGGAGCAAGTAAAAAAGTTCCTTGCGTTAATTATTGGATGCATGGAGAATTCTTAGTTGTAGATGAAGGAAAAATGTCGAAATCAAAAGACGGATTCTTAACATTATCAAAATTAGAATTAGACGGATTCAAACCAGTTCATTACAGATTCTTTTTATTACAATCAACATATAGAAAACAATTACCTTTCAATTATGATAATTTAAACAACGCAAAAATTGCTTTTGAAAAATTAAAATCAAAAATAATTGAAATAAAAAAATTTCCAACTTCAAAAAACATAGCAAGTAAAGAAATTTACAAAAATTATTTCCTTGACGCAATTAACGATGATTTAAACATGCCAAAAGCATTAGGAGTATTAAACGAAGTAATTAAAACTGATAGCTTAGGCGGAAAAGAAAAATTAGAATTAATGATAGAGTTCGATAAAATATTCGGTTTAGACATAAACGGAATGCAAGAAGAACAAATAAAAGTTCCAAAAGCGATTTTCGATTTAGCAGA
The DNA here is from genome assembly GCA_041661165.1 of Candidatus Woesearchaeota archaeon. Lineage (GTDB taxonomy): Archaea > Nanobdellota > Nanobdellia > Woesearchaeales > JBAZVA01 > JBAZVA01. The sequence continues at coordinate 2,907 of JBAZVA010000011.1, forward strand.
ACAAAGAAAGGAAGCAAAGCAGAATAAAGATTGGAAATTAGCAGACGAATTAAGAAACAAAATTCAAGAAGAAGGTTATATCGTAAGCGATTCAAAAGACGGTTACGTTATTTCTAAGAAATAAATTATTTTTAAATTAAATAAATTATAAATCTTAAAGTTCACCATCAACTTCTTTATTCAATCTATCAAAAAACAAATCCATAAATTTACTTCTCTCAATGGCCATTCGCAAACCTTCTTTAGTAAGCATTCTATCTTTAACGTGTCTAAGTTTAACCATATACTCTCTGTACGCAGTATCATCTTTACCATAATCAGAAGTTTTCAAAATATCTACACTTTTATCATTGTGTAACGTTGCACCAACACTTTGTGCAAACATAAAAGAACGACCAATTCCTACAGCACCAATACCATCAAGCTTATCTGCATCGAATAATATCTTCGCCTCTTTTGAAATAGGAATATTATTTTTTCTAAATCTGTGTGTAGAAATACAATGACAAACTGCATCAATAATAGATGTAGAAACTTTTTTTCCGATAAGAATCTCTCGTGCCTTGACAGCACCAAGTTCCGCATGACAAACTTTTCCCTTCGACTTATCTTGTTCATGTCTAGAAATATCATGAAGTAATGCAGATAACAATAACACTTTCATATCGGCTTTCTCAATTTTACCTATATGTTCACAAAGTCCATAAACTCGAAGAGTATGTTCAAAATCGTGTGCAGAATTCTCATAAGAAAAAGTTTTCTCTATTTCTTTTCTAACGTCTAAAATTATTTCCATTTAGCACCACATAAAATAAAATTTGAAATAAAAAAATTATTTTAAAACAACCGCAGTTCCAAATGCAAATACTTCGGACGAATTCGCCATAGATTCCGAAGAAGTATATCGTACACACAAAATTGCATTCGCACCAAGTGCTTTTGCTTCATCAATCATTCTTTGCGTTGCTTCGTGTCTTGCATTTTGAACCATTTTAGTGTAACCCTTAATTTCTCCACCGATAAGTTGCTTTAGTCCTGCTAAAAAATCAACACCAATGTGTCTTGATTGAACAGTATTCCCTGAAACTAATCCAAGAACTTTTACAATTTTTTTCCCGGGTACGTCGTTTGTCGTACACAAAAGAATTTTATTCTCAACTTTATTATCCACCATAAATATCCACCTCAAAAATAAGTGCAGACATATGCACTTGGAAATGACATACCTGCAACAGTTTATCCATATAAGGTTCTCCATCCCGCTACCCTTCAACATCAATACATTATCTTAAGGCTGCTGGATTCCTCCCCTGACCTGGTTCAATAGTATATCGACTCAAAGGACAAGACTTCAACGTTCCAAACAGGACCATTGCAAATAAATCAAGCCTCAGCGCATCATTCAGCCCCACTAAATCCGTATGTGGTAACAACGGAGGATTAACCCGCCAGCCTAGTCTGCAAATTAATGAAGTCTTTATTCTTTTTTAAATATTTGGATATGAATTTTTAACAAAAACTCCTTTCAAAAGTCAAGGGAGCCTTTCATACTTTGCCTCAATAATAGTCTATTTTAATTTGCTTTATCTAAAGAGCATATTCTTATAATGCATACAAGTTCGCTTGCTGCTGAAGACTTTAAAGGAGTTTTTATTAGCATAAAAACCTAACTTTACAGTAAAAACAGTTTATAAAAACCTTTATAAAAAGAAATCTATTTAGTAAATCAATAATAATTAGGGAAAAAATAGTAAAAGGGGTGGATTTTGGTAAAAATTCTTGAAATGTTTTCAAAAAAGAAAGAAGACAAGGTAGAAATATCTAAAATTTCAGAGAAATCTTCTCAAGAACTATTCAATTCTAGATTAAAAGAACATATTAAATTTAATAAAAAACAAGCAGATATATTAAAAAACACTATTCAAAAACAATCTAACACAATACAATCATATACAAAAAGTGAATCTCAAAAAAAGAAAATAACCATTTTAAAAGATTTAAATATAACTATCAAAAGATTTTTTGCTATTGAACTTAAAAAAGATAAAGAATTATTAGAAGAAATAAATATTGTTGAAAGGCAAACAGCTTCAACTATAAAAGAAATAGAAAAAGGCAAAATCGACAGAAAAATCATAATAAAATTTCTAAAAAGCCCATACAAAAAAGAGTATAAATCGGAAGAAATAGATAAAATGCTAGAAATCATAGAACACGAAAAAGAAGATAAGAAAAAAATAGAAAAAGAAATAGGAAATTATAAGAAAGCATTAGAAAAATCAATAACTCATTATTACAAAAATAAAAAACTAAAAGATTTTAACAGACTTCACAACATCGTTGAAGAAAAAATTGAAGAAAAAGTACTAATAGAAAACAAAGGATTGTTAGAACTTCAAAAAGAACAAGAAGAAATAGTATATTCATCGTTCAAACTTCTAAAATCAAATGTAGAAATTGCACTTTTAATGGATGAAACTGTAAAAGCAAAGGAATTCAGCAAATTATTCGAAACGTTCTTAAAAGATTTAAATCAAAAGTTAGAAAGCGCATACAAAGATATAGGTTCAAAAGAAATTAAAAAACTTCTTGACGAGATTGAAGAAGACATAAAAACAAAGAACGCTGAGAAAATAATAGAAATAAAAAAAGAAGAAGTTAAAAAAGAAATAAAAAAAGAAATTATACAAGAAGAAGTCAAAGAAGAAGAAAAAATAACGGCAGCAGCAAAAGAAATTTCTAAAGAACAAAATAAAGAAGAAAAATAAATATATCTTTGTTAATTAAAGACCGTACATCTTTGCGTAATGTTTTATTCTACTAAAATAGCAGGTTTCCCGGGGTTCGCCTGTTTTGCTTTTGGATGAACGTGTCCAGTCGCAAAGAAAACTTCGACAATACAATTAAACTGCTTAGAAATTTCGGAAGCAGCAACATTCAAACTATCACATTCTGTTTTAGAATCCAACACCACGTTTGGAATTTTAGAATTATCCTTGAGCAAAGCAGGAATTAATTTCATAATTTCGGATGAATTTCTTTTTATATTATCATCAGACATCATGACAGAAACAATTTCTTTAAAATCTCTCGTCTCTTTTATTTTCGACACAAATTTTTCAAAAAATAAATATTTCCAATCTTCAGAAACAAATAATGTAATTTTTTTAGGAGTTACAATCTTTGCAAGTTCTAAAACTTTTAAAATATCAGACTTAGTTCCTTTAATCATGTCTTCAATGGATTCAGCACGTTCATCTATCTTCAACTCGTCATAAACTGGCCAACTTTGCAAACTCAAAAATTCGTGAGCTCCGATTTTTCCAAACTTCATTTTCTCAAAAAGTTCTTCAGTCAAATGAGGACAAAAAGGATGAATTAATTTTATCAAAGATAATAAATTATCAGGAGTTGCTTCTCCTTCTTCTTCAAACACTTCAGACAATTGTCTTATTTTTATTATTGCAAGATTATATTTAAAATTTTCAATATCGATTGAAACGTCTCTTATCGCTTTATGCAATTTACTTTCAAGACGAGCACTCGAATTTCCAATTTTAACTTTATCAAAGAAATCATAAAATCGTCTAATAAATTTAAACGTTGATTCAATTCCCCTATCGTTCCAAACACTATCTTTATCTGGTGATGAAAGGGACATCAAATTAAATCTAAGTGAATCTGCACCAAATTTTTCGATCATATCTATTGGATTAACAACATTGCCAAGCGATTTTGACATTTTGTTTCCATCTGCACCATGAAGCATTCCTTGATTAAACAATTTATTGCATGGTTCATCAAAATCTATTAATCCTAAATCTCTTAAAAACTTTGTATAAAATCTAAAATAAATAAGATGCATGCATGCATGCTCCTTTCCACCAATATAAGTATCTATCGGCGCCCAATATTTTGCATTATTTACATCAAATATTTCTTTATCATTTTTTGAATCAGTATATCTTAAAAAATACCACGAAGAATTTACAAAAGTATCCATAGTATCAGTTTCGCGTTTTGCAGAATGTCCGCATTTAGGACATTTAGAATTTACAAAATCAGAATTTGTAAGAAGTGGATTTCCTTCTCCAAATTTAACATCGTGCGGTAATTTTATTGGAAGTTCTGATTCTGGCACAGGAACTATCCCGCATTTATCACAATAAAATATAGGTATTGGAGTTCCCCAATATCTCTGACGAGAAACTAACCAATCTCGCAATTTAAAATTCACAGTTTTTTTACCATGTCCTTTTTTTTCTAAAAAAGAAGTTATCTCATCAATTGCTTCTTTATTAGAAGTTCCATCAAATTGATTAGAATCAATTAGAAAACCTTCGTCAACAAACGCCCTAGACATTTTCTCCGAATTAAGAGTATAAGACTTAGGAGAAATTACAACTTTAATTGGAATATTATATTTTTTTGCAAATTCAAAATCACGCTGATCGTGTGCTGGAACCGCCATCACCATGCCAGAACCATAATCAGCAAGTACAAAATTTCCTGCATAAACAGGAACTTTATCAGAAGTAATAGGATTGATTGCATAACTACCAGTAAAAGCTCCTTCTTTTTCTAATTCTTCCAAATCTTTCTCACTAGTAGATTTTATTTTTTTAAGAAATAATTCAACTTCTTCTTTTTGTTCGGTGGTTACCAATTCATTTAATCTTGAATGTTGAGCAGATATAACCATAAACGTAACACCAAAAATAGTATCAGGTCTTGTTGTAAAAATAGGCCAATCGTCTCCATTAATTTTAAATTTAATCTCGGTACCAAAACTTTTTCCTATCCAATTTTTCTGCATCGCTTTAATTACATTTGGCCAATTTGTCAACGTATCTATTTTTTCATAAAGTTCGTCCGCATAATCTGTAATTTTTAAAAACCATTGTTCTAAATGTTTAATATCTACATTCGTATCTTCATGTCTCCAACATTTTCCATCATGAACTTGTTCATTCGCTAAAACAGTATTGCATTTCGGACACCAATTAACAGAAGATTTTTTTCTAAAAGCAAGGCCCTTCTCAAACATTTTCAAAAATATCCATTGGTCCCATCTATAGTAAGAAGGGTCGCAAGTTTTCAAAACTCTTAACCAATCATAACTAAGCCCGAGCGCTTTTTGTTGCATTATAAAATTTGAAATTGAATTTTTTGTATAATCGTCAGGATGTTCTCCAACTTTAATTGCGGCATTCTCCGCAGGAAGTCCAAAAGCATCATAACCCATAGGATATAAAACATTGTGTCCAGTCATTCGTTTAAATCTCGCATAAACGTCCCCTATAGTATAATTTAATGCATGACCCATATGAAGACCAGAACCAGAAGGATATGGAAACATTTCAAGACAGTAAAATTTCTTTTTAGAACTATTGTCATCTGCTTTAAAGACCTTAGAATCGTCCCACTTCTTCTGCCATTTCTTTTCAATATCTAAAAATTCAGCACTTTCAGTCATTTTCATTCACTTCGCAGTTTCTTATACTATCTCATACAATCTTATATTATAGTAAAATTAAAGGATTTCTTATAAACTTTTTGGATACTTTGATTCTACGATGATTTTTACCAGCCTAGATATATGATGCAAATAATTGTATTAATTAAACGTTCCGATTGAAACCATACTCATAATATGCATACAAGTCTGCGTGCTGGTAAAAAATCAGATAAGTACATCCCAAACTCACTTTTTCATAAGTCCGTGTGGAAAATAGGTATATTTATACTCAACAAATGATAGCATCATCTCATAAACATCAATAATATCGCAAAACTTCTCACGAATGGATTGCAAAACTTCTTGAAACTCAAAAGTATCTTTAACAATTATGTACGAAAGATTATTATATTTTCCAATGCAAGTACAAGACCACAAAAAATTCTTTTGTTCTTTCACATACGCAGAAAACTCCGCTTCTTTTTCTCGTGTAAAATTTTTAAATCTAAAAAAAACACAATAAACACTAAATCCAAGTGCAGCATAATTTATAACAGGACGAAATTCTACAATTAATCCAAGAGCAATCATTTTTTTAATTCTATAAATCACAGTATCAATACTCGTATTAACTTTTGTTGAAAGTTCAATCATAGAAATTCTTGAATCATCACAAAGTGAACGCAAAATAGAAATATCGACATCATCTACGTTAACAGATACAGAATTCTTAACGAATTTAGAAAACTCAGAATGAAAAGAACCATCACGACCAACTCTAGATAAATTAAACTCATCAAAATCCATCATACTTTTCGGATACGATTTTGATAAAAGAGTTGACAAAATAACAGATAATTCATAATCTTTCAAATCATAATTTGAAAGAAAATTTATTTTGTCTCCTATTTGTTTTACATTTTTTAACATATACGCAATTTCGAAATCATATTTTCCATTATATTTCAAAAGTGCATTTACATCTGGATCTAAAATAAGGCTATTTACAAAATTTTGTTCTTTTTCACTTTTAGGATTATTTGTCTGGATAAATAAATGATACGAAGAATATCCCAATTTAGAAACATCGACAACTGTTCTAAATCCCAAAATAACCTTTTGTGAACTCATTTTCAATATTCTTTGTTTTACAGACTCACGTGATAAATTAACATATTTAGAAATTGTTGAATAAGAAAATCTCGCATTTTTTGACAACAAAAACAATATCTTTCTGTCAATTAAGTCCAATTTCACTGTTTCTTTTGATGTTACTAAAACTCTCATATACTAACCAATATCTTAATTTATATATAAATATTACGAAATATGCTAGTTTTTAGTTAAAAGATACTATATATCTCAAATGTTCAAAGAATAGTAAAGGAGGAAAGGAAAAGAAAGAACAAAAACACGAGGTACAGAAAATGGCAAACAAAGAAATAACTTTAAACGAAATATTAAACGCAAGCTTTTGCGATGCAGGTTGCATGAAATTTAATCAAGAACCACAAAATCAAAAACCGGAAACAAAATATGTGCAAACATTAAAAGAAGTCGCATACAAAATTGCAAATGCAACAAAAATAAAATCAAATGAATTTTACAATCAAATAAAAAAATGTATTAGAGAATTAGAATACAATGCTGGTAGCATAACACAAGATGCAAGAGAAAAAGAACTTGAGAAATATTATGCGCTTGTAAGAGACTAAGGTTGAGAACATGAACACGGCACAAATCGCATTATACAGACCACACGGACAAAAAATATTACAACAATTATACGACACAGTATTACAAAAAATATCATCAGCATATCAAAAAGTGAGAGGACAGGTGAAACAAGACGATTTAGAAACATTAACACAAACTCATTGTCCTGCAAAAGAACAAGAAGTTGCATTAATTATTCCAATTGCAAAACCAATTGAAACTATCGATGATAACGTAATAGAAATAACAAACAAAGGGCCTTTAATAGATAATATAAGAGAAAGTAAGTATTATCCAAGAGGAAGAACAATATGCAGACTTCCGGAAAATTGTTATGGTTTTTCCTGGACAGGAAGATAAAAAGTAGAAAAATAAAAAATCACAGTCTTTTTGGCGCAAAAGACAAAATACAAAAATTTGGTAAAAATTTGTCTACAATCACAAAATTACCCAATATAAAAATAATAGAAAATGTTAATTTAAGGGTCTCCTCCTAGAAAATTAACAATCGTTTGCGCCTTTTTTTATTTTTTTAATACATCATTTTAACACATACTAGAAAACAAGAATCGCAACAAAAGTAAAAATTAAAAGTAATAATAAGAACAAATTATTTCTTTTTAATCAAACTAAACAATTCATTTAAATCAATCTCAAAACAACTTACAGGCATAAAAACTTCAAAATTATAAAGTACTTGAGGATGAATTTCTCCAACAACCCCTATTTCAATCACACTTGCATTTCCATCGACAATAATTTTTCCGCATCTTCCGGAAATAAAAGAATAATTGTCTGTTCTTTCAACAGTAAACTTAACATCAAGCGCTAAAAATAATCCGTCTAAAATCTGTTTTGCTTTTGTAAAATTAACAGAAGTGTCAGATAACACAACGCAAAGTTTTGATTTTTCTAAAACTTTTGCTTCTTTTTTAATATCTTTAAAGAAAACATCTCCTATTTCAAAAAAAGTCTGTGGATATTCATGATGTTTGTTTAATTTCAAAGTAAGAAGTGACGAAGGCAATAAATCTCTTCTAAGAGAATTATATTCGATAGTTACAGAATTAATAAGTTCAACAATATCGTCGTGTTCTCGAAGTATTTTTTTAGTCGCATCGTCCTTATTTATCAAGTGAAAACATTTTGTTTCTATTAAACCAAAACCAATAAGAATATCAACAATTTTATTCTTAAAAAGTTCAAAAGGGTCCTCACTACCAATGGTTGCAACATCTGGGATTATAGCATCAATATTATCGTACCCGTAAGCTATCGCAATATCTTCAACAAAATCAATTTGATGCAAAATATCTGTCCTATAACACGGAATTTTAACAACAATACTTTCAACATTAGAACTCGCAATTCCAAAACCCATTTTCTCCAGTAACCCGCATAAATCTCGTGATGAAAAAGTAAGCCCAAGACGTTTATTCACATATGAAACATCTAGTGACATTTCTTTCACAGATAAATCAGGCATAATTTTTTTCTCGCCATAATAATCAACTTCAACATTATATATTTCTCCACCCATATCTGCAAGTGAAGTAACAATCATATTAAGCGCAAACGAAAGTGGTCTTATATCAAATCCGCTACACTCAATAAATACGTCAGTAGTAGTTAATTCAATCTTGCCAACATGATCAGAATTAATTATAGGAGGCATACTCATAACATCTCCTTTCCCATCTATAAAATATGGAAAAACTTCTTTTCCGTCAAGCAAATGTGCAAATTCTCTACCAGTTGGATGCATTGTTAATATTTGCAAGCCATCAAGTTCTTTATCAAACTCAAGTGGAATAAATTTCTGTTTTTTAGGATCTCGCCCGACAAAAGAAATAGGAAAACTAATTTTTTCCATAGGATATATCCCAATAGCTATTTTTTTTCTGTTTCTTCCAAAAGTTCCATGTAATTTTTCTTGTATTTGAATAATTTCTTTTACTTTTTCATCATCAAATTTTATATTTTTAACAACAGCACAACAAGTAAAAGGTCTTACTTTTCTCACAGATTCATCTACTACAACTTTGTAATTAGAATTCTTTGATTTATAATCACGAAGCCCAAGTTCAATTCCTAAAAAAGAACGCATCGCTCTATTAACTCCTTGCTGACTTAAAAGATCAGGTCTATTTGGAGCAATATCACATTGCATAATATCCCCTGATACGCCTTCAACTTGTACTCCAAGCATAGTAAGTCTATCTGATAAATAATCCTCTGATAAATCTTTTCCTATCGCTTTTACAAGTTCCATTATTGAAAAATCTATTGCAGTCATTTTATTTTTCTCTCATTTTATATTTAATTTAACACAATATACTTTTTAATTTAAATTTTTCACAAACAAATATTATTCTTGTTGTTGTGGTTGATTCTGTTTTATCTTTCCTTCTTTTAACAAACGAATCATTTCCATATCAATATGCATATCAATTGATTTAAATTGTTTATAGTCTGCTTTTTCATTTATTTTCCAAGCTGCAGCAAAATCCACATTTTCAGGAATTTTGTTTAACGAATCAATCCATCCGCATTTATTACACTGACCGTGTGATGGTACTTTATTTCCGCATTGTGCACATTTACCTAATTCAATTGTCATAATCCACCTCAATAATATTTATTTCGTAATCATACATAATTTGTTTCATAGTAAGATAATATTTAATAAGTTATTTCATTAATAGAGTTCATTAATAATTATTTCATATACTCTTTCATATTTCTAATCTGATCCAAATCATTCAAATATAAATCACGAATATCTGAAATATTAAAATATTCTTTTATTGCTCGCTCAAGTCCGGTTCCCCAAGCTAAAACAGGCACTTCTTCTCCAAATAACATGTATGAAACTTCGGGTCTAAATAATCCTGCTCCTCCCATCTCAAGCCACTCTTTTCTGTTATCGTCATATACATCTACTTCTACACTTGGCTCAGTATATGGAAAATGATGCGGTCTAATTCTTACTTTTGAAAAACCCATTTTTCCAAAATATAATTTTAAATAACCTATCAAATGTCTAAAATTTACATTTTTATCAATTACTATTCCTTCTACCTGATGAAACTCAAATAAATGTTTCCAATCTAAAGACTCATTTCTAAAAACTTTTCCAACTGAAAATATTTTTACGGGAAGATCTTCCTTTTTTAAACTTTTAATAATATGAGCAGAAAGAACAGTAGTATGAGTTCTCAAAAGCACTTCACTTGATTCATCTTTATTCCAATTCATTTGCCAACCACGAGAACCGCTTTTTCCGCCATGTTCGTGAACATTTTGTACATCTGTATAAAACGAAGGCAAATCTCCATGCAATATTTTTTTCTCATTTACATAATCTTTCAAATAAAACGTATCTTGCATAGTTCTTGCTGGATGATCCTGTGGGACAAACAATGAATCTAAATCCCAAAATGATGTTTGAACATTGCCACCAGTCATTTCAACAAACCCCATCTCAAGCCATATTCGTTTAATATAATTTATTGATTGATTCACAAAATGTCTTTTTCCCCTGTATAATGTTGGCACTGGACTAGTAATATCGAATCGTCTAAAATGAAGTTTAGAAAATTCTCCACTTTTAATCATATTGGTTGTAACAGAATCTACTAAATTTAATTTCCTTAAATCGACATCGCACAATTTATTCCCAAGCTCAGTTAATTTAACTGTTCTTTTTTTAACAGTTTCTTTTATCAAAATTTGTTTTCTCTTTAAAAGTTCAAGACAAGCGTGAAGTTCTAAATCTTTTAAATGATCAAATTTTACAGGAAATTCTCTTTTTAAAAAATCGTTTAAATGATTTTTCACTTTTAACATTCTTTCTCCTTGACTAGTCAAAGAAAAAATCATTCTTCCTTTCTGATCTTTTGTTATAGTTATAGCACACGCCTTTTTTAATTCTCCAATACAAATATTCACTTCCGACTGCTCAAGTTTTCCACGTTTAACTATTGTATCAATATCAACTTCCTTTTCATCGTGAAATGAGTGTAAAAATCGTATTTCCGGCAAATCAGATTTAGAATATTTCTTTCCATTTAAATCTAATAAAATAGTCTCAAAAAGATCTTCTTTTATTTCTAAAACGCCTTTGTTAGAAAGCCATTGCATTGCCCTCATAACTTCAATATCTTTTAACTTAGAAACAGAAACTAAACTATCAAAATCATCATTTAGTCTTAAATGTGGCAAAAGCGCAATTTCAAGTGGATGAAGCCCTAAAACCAACTCTTCTATCTGTTTGTCCATTAAATAAAACAGGACTAATTCATTTAAAAACCTTATTATTTATTACTCGAGAATAACTAGAGAAAAAAAAAGAATATTACTTCAATCTCTTTGAAATTACAAGCACTATTTCCGTCAATTCATTAAACTTATTTTCTAAAAGAACAATTCTTGAATCTAAAGAAGACATCATTTTATCAATCACAAGAAGAGACGGATTCAAAAACGCGCCAGAAGAACTAATAGGAGATAAAACAGAAAAATTAGAAGCAAAAGATTCGTTTGGAATAAATTCCAAAACCTCTTTTATCATATCAAATCTTTCTTCTAATTCAGAAATGCGTTGATATAAAGTATCATAATCATCAGAAGAAACATCAAAATTATTCAACTTTTCACGTATCTTATTAATTTCAAAAGAAACATCTTCGCAATTTGCAATTTCTTTTTTTGATACTGTTTCAAGAGAAATTTCTTTTTGTTTTTTACCATCTTTAACTTCGACAGTTATCTCTTTCTCAATTTTAGAAAGACGAGAATTAACAGAATTGACAAAATCTTGAGTAACTGATAATATTTGTTTTTGTGTAGCCATCACATCAGAGATAGATACAGTTTCTTCGTCCGATTTATCTTCTTTTGTATTTTGTATTTTTACATCTTCTGTTTTTATTTGCAACTTCGATTCTTTTGTTTTCATTTCGGACTTTGTTTCATCAAATTTTAATTTTTCTATAGAAGGCATTTCTTTTTCTATAGTATCCTCTAATTTATTCAGAACAGTTTCTTTTTTATTTTCATTTTTTTCTATTTCATTTAGTTTTATTTCGTTTGATTTTAGTTCTTTTGGTTTTAATTCGTTTGGTACGGATACTGTTTTTTCTCCTGATACTTCTGACTTTTTCTGCTGCACCTCTCTTGCTTCTTTTATTCTTTGGATCCTTGCTGCAAAATCGTCAGCCATTACTTCTTATCCCCTTTTTCAGAAACACCCATAAACTCTTCAAGCATTTTCATCATTTGTTCTAATTTAACATCCTGTTCTTCAATTTTTTTAGTTAAATCAGAAATTTTACTATCGGTATCTACAATATCTTCCCCTACCGCAACTTTAGAAATATCAATACCTTTTTTCTTTAAAAGATAATCAAGTTTTTTAAAAGCAGATTCATATTCGTTTTTTAATTCTAGCAAATTATCTTTCCCTGCAAAAGTTTGCAATTTTCCTTTATCTTCATTTACTTGACTTGATAATTCTTTGACATTCTCTGAAACAGATTTTATTTTATCATCTAAATCTTTAAACTGATTAAATTTTTTCTGAGCTTCAATAAAAATTCCTTCTACTTTATCAGAATGCGCAGTTACTCTTGCTTCAACTTGTTGAACTCCTCTCAATTCTTTTTTAACATCATCATTTAATTTTATAATATCCTCAACACCTTTAAACACAGACATTTTTTGACGCATACCTTTCATTTCTTCTAAGACGGTATTAAAAATAGATTCAGTATTTTCTATTTTTCCTTTAAGCGCAAGAATTTTCGTGTCAAGCCTTTTTAATTCTATCATAAATTGTTCAGGTTTTACTGACTCAACAAGTCCTGCGGCCTTTTCTGCTTTTGCCTGTATTTTAGAAATAGTTTTATCTTTTTCTATTAATTGATTTTTCATTTCCCCTATTGTTTCTTGGATTGCTGCAAATCTTTCGTTTGAAACTTTTCTCATTTCAGAATTAGCAAATATTTGAGCATTAAGTGAATCTACATCATTTCTTAGTTTTAGAACCGCCTTTGGTGCACCCTTCATCTCATCCTCAGAAGAACTATCAGAAGTAGCGCCGGAACTATTACTAGTATCAACTGATTCTTTTTTACTAAAAAAACCCATCGCTCACCCCTTTATTTTACCTTTCAATAAGCCCCATCCGAAATCTTTGGCAGTCTTGCTTTCATAGCCAATAATTGTACTAATTTTAGTTACATATTCTAAAGAGCTATTAATACTGCATACTATTACCTCTTTTAGAGGTAGCCAAATGTAAAGCGGCTGTGCTTACCGCCGGACTTTTCGGACAAAGTCTTTTTAATATTATATAATATATAATGACATTATTATAAAGCTTTCGTGAAAGACATTTGTTCTAAAACGTCCAAAAGTCTAAAATTTTGCAGTTTAAACCAATTTTGACAAATAATAACCCTCGTATTTTAACAAAAGTCAGGCTAATATGAAACTCTCTTGTATTTATCTCAATCTACCGTCTTAAGCAGCCTTGCTAGAATTACAATTATAATTAGCAAAATAATTACTTAGTATGAATTGTGATTTTTATTGTATATATATTCTGCTTGCTGCAAGCGACGGTAGATATAGTATAAAAGTAGTAAGGGTTTCATATTAGCCCAAAAGCCACAAAAAATAAAAAATAATTAAAAATCGACAAAATCAAACAAATCAACAAAACTTAAGTAATGTTTCTTCAATTTCTTCAATATATTTTTCTGCCCTAACAAAATCCACTTCATCTTTTGTCGCATCATAAAGTTCAATAGTGGGTAAAATCTCTAAAAATTTTATATTTAAAAGTGAAGTATCAAGCCCCTGTCTTCTCGCTTGCGATAATAAATCTGAAAGCCTATGATATCTTTCCTTTAATATTTGCAATTTATCTTTACCCGATTCATCAAGATTAGGTACAATTAAATTTAGTTGTCTTTTCTTTTCATCTAATATTAATTCCGAATGTTTTAGGTTATTAAATCCCAAATAAAAATTATTTTCAGATTTAGATACATCATCAAAAGCACCTACAGAAACTACTTTTTCATTAACATCTGATGCTTTAAGCATTCTTTCAAAATGTTTTCTCATAAAAATATAATCTTTGTTAGTACCCATTGCTTTTACAATTTCAATATTTGATATTGCATCTTGATATACTATAGAATCTTTCCCTAACTTTTTACCTATCATATCTACATATAAAACAAGTAAATTTAATTCTCCGTCGGAAATTGGCCGGGTTGTTTTAATTATAATTTGTTCCTTTAAAACAGGATAAACATTGTATGAAAACAAAATAATTGATGAAATTATAATTATAACAAACAAAATTATCCCTATTGTTCTAAACACTAAACTTGGAATACTAAAAAACATTTTATCAGTATTAATTTCTGACTTTTTCGGTATAAATGGTTTTATTATATGTGTCTTGATAAAATCAAAAATTTTCTCAGTCACAGTCTCTTCAATTTCTAAAATAGAAGGAATAATTTTCGTAATATCTGACTTAATAGTCTCATTTGATATATTTTCAACAACAGACTCGTTCATCCTTGTTAAATTAATTATTTTATTTCCAATAAAAGTAACATTTGCATATGGTAAAGTAACATTATTAATTATAGTTATATTGTTTAATATAACATCGAGTGTAAAATTATCAAATATGTACGATTTTTTCAAAGACGCATTATCATATTTTATGAATTCATATTTTCCAGACAAAACATATTCAAACGTATTATTAACAAAAGTAATATTCATATCATAAGTATGATTAAATATTAAATGCACAATGTCTTGCGAAATTAATTTTAAATTATACGTGCTCTTATTAGTAAAATTCAAATAATATTCCTTAAACAAAATAGGCATTCCACCCATTCCCCCTCCACCACCTCCACCGCCAGACGACCCTCCAGTTGACCCGCCAGGCGAACTAGGAACTTGTGGCGAAGAAAAAATATCTTGTGTCAATACAAATTGCGAAAAATTAGTTACATAAGCATACACAATATCAGAAATATTATCAATATAAATAGGACTTAATTTTACCGTGTTAATATAAGTATAATTCTCACTTACATTAGTACTTACATTTACAGTCGCATTCAAAGTATCGTTGAAATATGAAGAATTAATAGAAATATTTCTTTCTAAAAGATATTTATTTGTTTTATATATACTAAAATTTTTCTCTATTTCAGTAAGCCCGGAATAATTAAACACAATTTTATATTGATTTTTTATAATAGAATAATTATCAATAGAGAAAGTAAAATTCGATAATTTAATTTGTTTAGCAGAATCCAAAACAAATCCTAAATCATCATTACTAATATTTACCCGAATTGGAATCTGAGGTTTCGCAATAAAATTATCAAGTACCACACTAAATTTATCATTAGGAATAATAGACAAATTCAAAGTTTCATTAGGAATAGTTATTGTAAAATTATCAGTAACAACTCCACTCTCAAGTAAAGTTCTGGCATAATCATACTTTATACTAAAATTACTTTCATCATTCAAAGAAACAAATGTCTGATTAACTTTATCATCAAACAAAAGAAGGTTAAATGATTTTGACAAAAACACATCATTATCAGTTATCATGGTAACATTTATTGTATGTCCCCCAAATACCGTAAAATTAAAATCAAAAATAGTAGAAATATTGGTCGATAAAACTACAATAGTTTTATTCGGCAAAACGTCATAAATAGTCATATTCTTAATTGAAGTACTATTGGTATAATTTATTTGCAAAGGAATTGTGTCTCCTAAATAATAATACGATTTATTCACAGAAAAATTAATAATTGCTAAATCATAAGTATAAATCAATACATTTGTATTAATATAAGTAGTCCTGAAATTATCTTTTGCCTGAATTGCAAAAGAATATGTACCGTCAGAAAGAATAGTGTCGTTTATTGAAATAAAATAAGTATTATCAGAAACCTGAACTTTATTAAAATATATTTGTTTTCCGTTAAAAAAATACCATGCATCTGTAATATTGTGATCAATTAAAGTAATATTTATTTTTTGACCTGATTGTATAGATAAATTAGAAACGTTTATTATGGGAGAATAATGATCTACTGTAAAATTAGTAAAATTAATTTCACCATAATTTAATAATTGGTCATAACAATACAAATTATAAAAAATATCCCCGTCCTCTAAATCGAATGTAAAATTATACCACGTAAGTTTCGTAATATTACTTATCAAACTACTGTTTCCAATGCTGATATTTTCTCCATTAATCTTTGACTGATTATAAACAGTATAATTACCATAAGTATAATTTGCATAAATAATGATACTACAATTAGTAATATTAAGTGCATCGTTTAAAAAATATTTAAACACATAAGTAGTATTCGAATATATTCCGGAAAATTTAGTGTGCGTAATTGCGGGCGAAAGCGTATCTAAAAAGAACGTGATATTAAAAGTTCCTCTATTTCTAAGTGTATCATTAAAATTAAAAAAAACAGTATTATTTCCTTGAGATAACCCACTTAATGTAACAAGAGTATTATTTTCTAATCCTTTCTTTAAAGTTCCGTTATATGTTCTATTTACACCTAATAAAGAATAAGACAACGTATCAACATCAAATGCTGTAGAAATATTAAAAATCATTGAATTATATAATTCAAGAGGATATGGCCTATTTACAATAATTGTGGGAAGCTGTTTTACAACGACTACATTATAATCTGCATAATTATATACACCCATATCTTTTGCAGTAACATTAATAAAATGAGTCCCCTCGTACCAATTAAGAGTATCGAGTGAAATATTGAAATAATTTATGCCCGTAGTATTAAGAACAGTAATATTTCCATCTACACTATAATTCGCGATAGTCAAATTATAATCACCTATGTACAAATACAATAATTCTCCAGTCAAAGCATTTGTTTTAGAAATATTAATATAAGGAGGAGAAATATCTAAATTCAATCTTCTATTCTGTGTTTTATTATTATTTCCTGCCAAATCAAAACAAGAAACATACCAATCGTAAGTTCCGTCAAAAAGCAACACAGTAAATGTTTCATTAACACCGCTTAAAATAGAACTATCAAGATATGAAGAACGATTTACAAACACAAGACTACAATTAGGAATTGCACTAACATCATAAGCACTATAATTAAAATCTACAAAATTGCCCGGTGCAAAAAAATCAGTAACAGGATAATACAATGAAATAATGGGAGGATTAACATCGACAAAAAAAGTCAAATTTATTTCATTAAAATTCTCGACATCGTCATATACTCTAATAGAAAAATTATTATTTCCTTCCATTACAGAGAATGTAGGACTACAAGAAAAAGTATTTCCATTAACAGTATATTGACATAAATTATTTTCCGTAGCACTATAGTTTAAAGACATAATAAGACCATTATAAAAACCCCCATTTTGAGGATTAGTCAAATTAATCAAAGGCGACACAGTATCAACAGTCACATTACGTAAAGAAGAAACATTCATATTTCCTAAATTATCCGTACAATTTACATACCAGTTAATAGTATTATTAGAATTGACAGAATATGTAAAATATTTAGGCACATCATTACTACTATTCGTTTTGCTTTGATTCAATACCCCATTTACAAATAAGTTACAAGTAACATTACTAATATCAAAAACTAAAAAAGAGACCTCATAAAATTCGAAACGAGTCCTATTCCCATTATTCGGAGAAATATTTGAAATAATAGGAGAAAGAGAATCTACATAAAATACACTATTAACACTATTTTTATTTGCAGCACTATCATTTAATGTTATTGTAAAATTGTTCCAACCTTGTACTAAAGAAAAAGACGTCGCGCAAGTGTAATTTATATTATTAAGAGTATAATAACAATAATCTTCTTGATCGGAAATATAATCTAAACTCACATTTGTTGATATATAAGAAATATTTAATGGAGAAAACAAAGTGATATTAGGAATAATAGTATCAAAAGTAATAGTCGTATTAGAAGTAATGGTCGTTAGTGAAAAAATATCCTGACAAAGCACATAATAAATAATCTGAGTATTATTAAAATATAATGTATGATTCAATCGTACATCCCCATAAATTTCAGAAACATCAAAAGTTTCATTAAGAAATCCATTCACATATAATTGACAAACATTATTATTGACATCAGAAACATTAAATGATATAGTTACATTATAATCCGATAAATAAGTATTATTTGTAGGATAAATATCTGAAATTATAGGTGCAATAGAATCCATATAAAATTTAAGCGAAGTAAAATTAACATTTCCTGCAAGATCGATTAAATAAATAGAAAAATTATTATCTCCCTGAACTCCCGTATAATACGAATCAGTATAACAAGTATTATTCGTACCTGAATTTATACTATACAGACAATTGACTTGCTCATCTGTTGAATATTGTATTAAAAAAGAAGTTGCGGTATAATTAATTTCAATAGGAGATGATAAAATAAGTTGTGGATTTACTAAATCTATTGTAAAATTTCTAGAATTAGAATAATTATAATATTGCCCATCAAAACAAGTAACATTCCAAAAATATGTTCCTTGATTAGGCAAAGTAATTTCATAATAAGTAGCATTCAAAACATAAAGTGTTCCATTTAAATTCAACGTATAATTAAGTATATCTGAATCAGAATCAAATGCTTCATCCCAAGTCAAATTCATTATCAAATTGTTTAAATGTGCATTATTAGAGGGATACGATAAACTAAAAGATTGCGGCGCATTGTTCCAATTAATATTTATTGATCTTAAATTTGAAACATTCATATTTCCTATGGTATCATTCGCAGAAATAAAATAATTATGTGTGGAATTATCAAGAAGTCCAGTTACATTATAAAAACAATTAAGCGGACTTACATTTTGCATAGTATAATTTACAGAATCAAATTCCAATATACACATATTGACAAACTCATCAAATGTCACATTTATTTCCACATATGAAATATTCGTCGTACTATTGTCAATAGGTGTGGGAGATACAAAACTAATTATAGGAGAAGTCAAATTAACAAAAAAAGATAAATTGACGCTTTGATTATTAAGTGCAGCATCCCAAACAAATAATGTAATATTATGTTCTCCATCCCTAGTCATATTAACTTGATCGCTGCATGAATAAGAAACAGTATCCATATAATACATACATCCCTCCTGTGGAGAAACATCAAAATAAGAATATGATAATGACATATACTTCGGAGAATAAGTAATATTTTGTGGAGAAGTAATATTTATTACAGGTTTCAAAGTATCAATATACACGCCAAAAGATTGCGTCGTTGGATTAAAATAAAAATCATTACACGTCACAGATAATAAATAAGAACCGTCTATAAAAGTTGTATTAAAAGAACTATTACCATTTATAAAAAATTTTGTTTGATTTACAACACCGGCAACATAAAAAGTACAATTTGTAATATTATTTACATCAGTGGCATTAAAACTAATAGCAAGATTAGAATCATTGTGATAATATCCATTGAAGGGAAATTTTATATTTACATAAGGATGAACAGAATCTACAAAAAAAGAAATTGATTGATTGCCTACATTCGATGACATATCTCTAACAAAAACAGTTAAATTATTTAACCCTTCGGCTGTAGAAATCATGACATCACAAGTCACAAATGCTGCACCATTAAGCGAATAAGTACAATTATTCATTGAGTTTATATCAGTGTAATTATACAACAAAGAAAAAGAAGAAAAAGTATAATTACTTTTGTTTAAAGGATACGTAATATTAATAATGGGTTTTATAGTATCTATAATTAAAGTATAATTTCTTGTAGAAACATTAGAAAATGCAGGATAATAATATTCATAATCTCCCACATATACAATAATTGAATAATTACCATCAGAAAGCACAAGTGTTTTATTTGAAAAATTAGTTCTTGCATAAATACTTCCGTTTATAACAATAGTATAATTAAGCACATCAAAATCAGAATCAGAACAATTTGAATTTAAATAACAATCCGTATAATATAAATCATAAGTGGTTGAATCAAAATAAACCAAAGAAGACATATTAATAAAAGAAATGTTACCTGTAGGTGCATTATTCCAATCAATATAACGCGTTCTATTTATTGAATAATTAATATTCATTCCGATATCTCTTGCTTCAACATAATAAGTATAATTAGTCGCATCAGAAAGTACAGTAACATTATATTCGCAAATAGAATAATCCATAAAAGAACTATTTATAGTCATACTATATGTAGCAGTTGACGTTCCATCAAATACTTTCAAACTACATAAATTTACATATTCACTCAAATTAACCTTAACAATAAATGACGGACTTCTATTTATATCAAGTGTCGCATTCAAAGGAGTTGGAGGAGATAAAAAATTCAAAGAAGGTAATATCAAATCATCCATCAAGACAACACTGGAATTAGTGGTAATATTTATGGTTTTCACTAAGGAAATCCCTTGATATTTAAGTACATCATTTTCAAATATATTGTAGTTCTCATAAAGCGCATTAGGAATCCTAAACGACACTGTGCAAATAGAAGAAACATTAAAAGTCGTATTTAAAATTAAAGAAGAATAAGAAAAATTAATCATAGAACACGTCGCATTATATACAAACGGAGCAGAATAACTAAATTTATTATACACAAATCCTGATAATGAATTCACATAAATCAAATTATATGACGCATCAAAATAAATGTCTGATGAATTATAAACAGTAAGATTTGCATTTTTCACAAGCAAAGTAATAGGTTTATTTGTATCGACATGAATTTCTTTAATAGTATCATTTCCTGGAATTGAAAAATATTGAATATTTGTAACATTCAAATTCAAAATATTATTATTATAAGAAGCAAGAGCAGTAGAAAATTTATTAGAAGTATCATTTACATCAGGACCTAAAGAATTATAATAAATTCCTAAATAATACCAGAAATAATTCCCGGAATAATCAGTAATAACGTAAGTATTATTACGTATAACATTAATACCCGTAGAATTCTTATATGTAAAATTCAAATAATAAAAGGTTAAATTATAAGGAGTAATATTTTTGTTTGATGAATTTAAACCTACTTCAAACAAAGTAACATTGTATCCTTTTTGAGATAAAATATTATAAAAATCTATAGTATAATTCTCTTTATATAAAGAATCTGAACTATTATAATAAAACCATATTGGAGTATAATTAAGCATATCTGCGTAACTTATAGGTGAACGCCTGTTATATTCAAAAGAATACGTAGAATTTCCTATTTCGCTTATAATTTTATTATAATAATAAGAATTTCCACTAAAATTTACATCCAAAGTAAAATTAGAATAATTATAAATCATATTCCATGTAGCAATACCAGAAAATAAATCTGGTTTTTTTGCTGCCACATCAAGTGCAAGTGCACCCCCTGTTCCCATCCCAATAACAGATATTCTTTCATTAAACACATTAAAATTTGATTTCAACGTGGATATGGAATTTATAACATCAAACTGTGCTTTAAGTGAAGATAAATCATAACCAGTATGATTATTAGAACTTTCTAATCTTCCATACGTTTCAGGACATAATAAAATATGACTCGTATTAAAATTCATATAATCGTTTAATTCTGATAAAAAACAATCGTCCATACTTCCATTAATATCGTGCAAAACTACAATTACGGGAGCAGGAACATTTGATTTATAATCAGAAGGTAATTTATATCTAGCAGTACCAATAGATTGATCAAAACTATTAATATAAGAAATAGTGTTATAAGGTTTATTAATAAAATCAGTAGTATCAATATAAAAAGTATACATATATCTGTTATTCTTCCACATTTTTCGATTACTATCTAAAGACCATACTTGCTTATTATTATTAAAAAAAGTAGAACCATATGTATAATATACAGAATTATCTGACAATATTGGTTGCTTTTCAAGATAAATTTTCACATAAAGATTTTCTTGTGTACGATAAGATATTCCTTTCCAACTATAATTTCCTCCAAAAGAATCAGAAAGATTATCAAATTGAGAATAATTATTCAAATTATACATCATCGTAAAAGAAGATATTTCTACAGGAAAAATAATATTAGACCAAGAATCACTGTTATATTCTACCATTACATTAAATCCTTCGTCATTAAAAATATATGACCAAGAAATATTACTTCCATCACTAAGATTTGATAAAAATTTTAAAGTATAAGAATTCACAGCAGAACCATTCGTAGCATTAATAATAATTCCTGACGAAGTTGTTAAAGAAACTCCATCTTTATTGATATTATCACCAATTATATCAAAAATACTATCCATAACGAACATATCTTGCAATATGCCTTTAGTAGTAACAAAAGTTCTATAATTAGGTGCAAATATTTGATAACCGCCAGTTACATTTTCAATAACAACATTATACGAAATAGGATCTAGTGCCACAAAATTAGTAAGATTAAAATTAAAATCTATATAATAACTATCTAGTCTACTCATACCGGATCCGCCATAAGATCCACCATCGTTACCAATAGTAAAAACCTCAACACCACTCAAATAAACCATTTGCGGATTAGTAGTATAACCCATGACCAATGATTGTTGTGGAGAATATAACATACAAGCTTTCATCTTAGCATTTTCTTTGGTTGTAAAAACCACATCGGTCCAATTTTTGGATTGTCCTTGCTTATTTGATAAATCTACATATTGAGTCATATTATTATGATTTGAAACATTGAGCATATAATCTATATTAGGAGTAAAATAAAATTTAGAAAAAACAGGCATCTGTCCTGTATTAATTTGTAATCTAAAAGAAGAATTATAAAATTCATAAATAAAATTACCATAATCATATTCGCATAAAATTTCATTCGATTTAAAAATAGAACAATTATAAGCATCGATTATAGAAGGATCTATTTTTAGATAAAAACCTTCAAACTCTGTTTGACTTTTATCGCCAAGCATATTACGCGTAGAATTTCTAAAATATAATTCCCTGATAATGCCATCTTCATCAACATATAAATCATATTCAGTAGTATTCACAAAAAATCTAGAATCGTCATAATTAATAGTCACACCATAACTAGGATCTGCCAATTTAGTAAAATTTGATAAATCAATTAAAAAACGAATTGAATAATTTGAATCTGAAAAAAAACTATAACCATACTGCCTTTGACTATCAAATGAAAACAATCTAAAATTCCCATACCAATTAAGACCGGGATCAATATTATAAGAACCAAAACTTGTGACAGGGTGATTTTTTAAATACATTCTTAATTTACCACCTTCAATACTTTCATAAGACACATCAGTCCAGTTTAAATTTGAAAAATTAGAAGCAATATCAATAGATTGTGAAGAATACGACTTATATACTCGTTTAAATTTTAAAAGTTCTGGATTAAAATAAAATTGAATAAAATAAGATTGATTGACATATAAATTTAAATCAAAATAATCTTCATAAAAATCAATTTTGAAATTTGCAATAGTGCCATTAAAAGTCACAGAATTATTATCGAAAGAAGAAAAAGAAACATCTAGGAATTGACCCAAAACATTATTATAAATAAAACAAATTCCTTCTATACCGTATCCATCGTCAAAAAGTAAATCCACATCAGAATTATTAAAAAACATATCAGAAATAAATCCTTGTTTAGAAATTTTAAGTTTATAATAAGAAGAAGAAACATTATAATAATCGGTAGAGTTAAATATAGAAATATTTCTAAAGTAAGATTTTGGAACATAATTAGAAGTATTAAATGTAAAATTCATAAGATATGAAGAATTATAATATAAATAATTACCAGATGTCCCAAGAAGAGTATCAAACATTAGTGTAAAAGTATTACTAGTGTTAGAAATAAAAGAAGAAATAATATTGTCAGAAACATTCTTTCTCCCCCCTACAAAATCGTAACGTAAAGATTCTCCTTCGTCAAAAAACATTGTCACATTCGACCAATTTAACATGCCAAACATCATGTTTGAAGAAGGAATTACACTTAAACCGTCAGAAATATTAATTATTTTTTGATTGTCAAAAGTCATATAAAATTCTAAAGCAAATATCAAAGAATTCTCAGGATAATCTATATACAATTCAAAATTATTCTGATAAAAAGTATAATTATAACTAGGACCATATTCTATAAAAAATACAATAGATTCGTTAGAATAAGAAAAATTATTAGCAGAATATAAGGTATCCTGATTAAAAAAAGAAAAAAGAAAACCATCATATTTCGAAGCAACATCATTTCCGACCAAATCTTGATAAGAGCCATTAAGATAAAAATCTCTCAACATCCCTTGTTTTGTAAAAACCATATTATAATTAGTAGTATTAACAAAAATAGACTCCGAATCTTCGTACACTAAACTTGAAAATGAAAATACTAAAGACACATTAAAAACTACAAAAATCACCAACAAAAACAAAAAAATATTCTTATGACTCATATACTAGCTTCTCCTTAAATACAATATCATATATAATATATATCCCTAAATTCTATTACTTAATTTTTAAAAAATAATAATAATAATAATCCTTCTAACTATACAATATCTAAAATCCTACTTATTTTCATTTGACTTTATTTGTTTTTAACAGTATTTCATTTTATTTTAATTCTTGCCCTTCTATAAACAGTATAAATAGTACTTTGTGTTTTTACCAATTTTGTAGCGATGTCTTTTATCTCGATATTCTTTTCTTCTTTTAGATAAATTATCAAATTTTCAAGAACAGAAAATCTTCTATCTTTGAAAATATCGCATGGAACAAAAATATCTGATTTTGATTCAAACAAAAGCGGATGTTTTTTTGACCCAATATTATAAGTAGACCAAATTCCTCGATCATCTCTATTTAATTCTCTTGCAATTTCGGAATATTTCATAGTCAAATTTTCTTTCATATATTTCACAAGACTCTCGGCAGGAGATAAATCATTGGCAAAAATATCGATTGGAATTTTATATTTCGACCCACCATATTGTAATTGTGACATAATCTCATCATTAGTAATAGCAAATTCATCTTTCATATTTTTTACAAGAGAAAATAACAATTGCATAGTCTGTTCTTTTGTTAATGCCTTAAGCAGTAACTCTGAAGAATTATTTAAATTTCCGGTGTTTGCATTCTGCATTATTTTTTCTTGTTTTTTAGACATTACGATTCAAGTTCTCCTTTGATTTGTTTTAATTTTATGAGTGTTTCTTTTTCGGATAACGATGATTTTAACGAAGTCAATTTTAATTTTATCAAAGACACATCTTTACCATCATTCTCTAATGATTCAACAACTTTCTCAATATTATGATATAAAATATCAGAATCTTCACTGTCAATAATTACTGCGGCATATTTTGGAGCTTTTGGTTTTGCCGGTTCTTTTGATGGTGCATTTTGTTTTACACTATCTTCTTTAGAAGAGATAACAGAAATAGGCTGTTCTACTATTTGAGCGCCATTAATTACACTTTGAGCAGAAGCTGCTTTTTGATTTGCAAATTTTGCAAGTCTGATATCTTCATCAATCTCAGATTGAGGTACAAGTTGCACTTCTCTTTTCAAAGGTTGTTTACCGGTCTGTTCCCAACTGGATTTTATTCTAGGAACTAAAGTTTCAAGATAAATATCTACTAAATTAAATGCGCCCGTTGCAACTTTATCAGATGCCAATTTCAATTCTAATTTTAAATCGAACACATCAATATTTAATTTTTCTAATTGATCAAGTTCATAAAACAAGTCATCTATTTTTGCATTATATTCATTATACTTTAACAATTCTTCGTCTCCTAATCTTTCTGTCGAATGTAAAAGCGGTCTAAACGCAATCATATATGGCCTTCCTCTATTATATGCAGAATTTTGAAGCATCCCAGTTCCAACTGGTGCTTTAACTACAGCATGAAGCAACTCTTCACCATATTTTGTTTTCAATCTTTCAAGATCAGTTTCTTCTCTAGTCCTCATTTGAATTTCTGTATTTATGTTTGCCTTAATTTGTCCTGCAAAATCAGTAAGTACCTGAGAAATAAGCATTAACCCTACTCCCCATTTACGAAATTCACGACAAGCTCTTTCGATTTGCATAAATCCTATTCCATTTCCACCAAATTTAGGAAGCAATCTATGAACTTCATCATAAACTAACAACAATCTTAGTTCTCTGCATTCGTCAAAATTATCTTTGAATACTTGTCGTACTGTATTTGCAACAAACGTATCAATTTCTTTTAAATCCATTTTATTAAGTGCAAATACAGTTATTTCACCAGGTTTAATTATTTCTTTTATTTTAATCAATTGTCTTGAGTTTGTTACTTGATGAACATTACCGCTATAACCATGTGCTTCTTTTATAGTCATTCCATATTTTGCATATAGACCAAGCATTTGTTTGTCTGCATTCTTTCTTAAAAATCCGGACCACTGTGCTGTTGGATCAAACACAATTACACAAACTCCTTTTTGTAATGCCTCTTCAACAATTACTTGTGCAGACACAGATTTTCCACCACCGGTAGAACCTGCAATTAAAGCATGAGTTGTTAATTTATCAACTTCAAAAAAAGTTCTCACATTTCTTTCTGCTAAATATCCGACAAATGCAGTTCTATCTCCCGGTTGAGGTAATTGCGATTGATCTACTTCCAGATGGAATCTTCGTCTTGATTCTATAAATTTCATAGATTTACTTACCAAGAATCCTAAAAATACACTCGCAATTAAAATTATTAAATATAACCAATTTGGTAAAAAGAAATACGTTCTTTCTAAAAATGGTTTTACAATACTAAAACTTTCAGAATCAGAAAATTCGTTTATTTTTCCAGAATATTCTCTATACGATAAAGTTGAACTTGCGACATATTCTCCTAGTGATATATTCTTAGAAATATCTAGTTCTACATCGATAGAACTCATATTATTATATACTGTCAATTCATTGATCATAACAATTCTGTCTGATTTCAAATCTTTTATTTTTGAAGTAAGAATAATATCTTGATGTATATCTACAATGTTTGTAAAAAAGACAGTCATTTTAAATTTATCACCCGGAACAAAACTTACTTTTGCAAGTTTTATTCTAATAGAAGGTTGCATTGAAGACGTTTCTGTAACTCTTATTTGCAAAGGAATCGTAGTTGTTTCTGTACCTGTTTTTGATTTTAATTTAATATATCCATTGTAAAGTCCTCTTGAATAATTCAAAGGAACTTTTATATCAAAATCAACAAGACCCTCTTGTCCTGAAGGAATCGCTAACGTTTTTGTTCTTAAATTAACCATCTCTTTAATTTGTTCAGAAACAGAAACATCTAAGTACAAAGTATCATTCTTATCGTTTTTTACTTTGATTTTATTATTTACAATTTCCCCTACAAAAAGTTCTCTTGAAATTTCATTAACGTCTGCTTCGAAAACATTGTGTTTTAAATTTTCTAAACTTGACAAATTT
>JBAZVA010000012.1:0-29094 GCA_041661165.1 Candidatus Woesearchaeota archaeon
CTGTCTCAGAATTTCATTTTCAATCCAAAGTGGAATTGTTTTTAGATCTTGTGCTCCTTTAATTTCAATTCTTGCACCGCCCGCAATAGAAATATTCAAATCTTGTCTTATTGTTCCGATTCCTCTTTTTACTCTTCCCGTACTTCTAAGAATCATTCCGATTAATTCACAATATTCTTTACATTGCAAAGGCGTGGTTATATCTGGCGCAGAGGCAATTTCAATTAGAGGAATCCCGAGTCTTGATAAATTATATAAAACGTATTCTGGAGTTTTCTCAACATCTTTTGCAGCTTCTTCTTCTAAAAAAATGCCGTCAATTCTAACTTTTCCGTTTTGCGTTTCTACAAAACCATCATAAGATACAAATGACGTTCTTTGAAATCCACTAGTATTAGAACCATTTACAACAATTTTTCTCATTACCTGAACTTCGTCAACTAGTTTCGCGTTTAACATTTTAGAAATTTGAAGAACAATAGAAACAGCATCAAGATTAATTGGTCTTGGTGGTTCTTCATCAAATTCAATAGGGCACGTTGTGTCGTGATATCCTTCGTATAAAAAATAAACATCTTTCTTGCTTTCAGATTCTGCAGCAACATCTTTTTGTCCAGTTTCTCCAACAACCGCTCTTAATTTACGTTTAGCAAATACGTTTGCCTTATCATCTCTTATTTCTGAAGGACAGTTGCAGAATAATTTATGAGTGTCTAATTGTTGATGTATTTCAACACCACATTTAAGTCCGACGGATTTGTAATCAATATTTGTCATTTTTTGCCTTTTTATCCTAATTTGAAATTGCAAAACTTCCTTTATAAATTTAATTGCTGTTATTATTAAATAAGTCAATTAAATTGGTATTTTCAATAACAAAATAGAGAAATATTTATTAATTGATGAATTATTGCTATAAATGATAATTATGCCACTTACACTTTATCAATTCAAAAAATGGATGAAATCCGAAGAATCTAAGAAATTTCTTGCCCCTAAAAGTACTTGTAATTGTGGTAGTCCTTTAGAAGAAATTGCAGGCGAAAGATTTTATCTAGGAACAGGAAAAGACAAGACACAAGTTTGTCAAGGGTGTTATTTTGATGATTTTGGAAATAACATAGAGAAAAATCCTATTTATAACCCCAAAACAAGAAGATTCGCGGCTTGAAATGATTTATTTTATTTAATTCTTTTTTCGACTTTTTTATTTTTACAGTTTACTTCATTTTCTATACTTTAAGAAAACATTAAATATTTCAATTTTCTTTTAATCTTTATGTTAGAACATCACTACACGATATACGGAAAAGTCCAAGGCGTCGGATTTAGATATTTTGTAAAAGAAAAAGCAGATATTCTAAACATAAAAGGATTTGTAAAAAATAGTCAGGACAATAATAAAAAAATTGAAATTCTCGCGCAGCACGAAAATCAAAAAGTATTAGACGAATTCGAAGATTGGTTAAAAATTGGACCGAGTATGAGTAGTGTAGAAAAAATTAAAAAAGAAAAACAGGACAAAATAATAAAAAAATATAATGATTTTCAAATTCTTTCTTAATTTATTTGTTATTAAGTACTTCATATCCTATTTTATTGAGTAATAAATCAAAATTTAATGCTCTTTTATCAAATTCTTCTTTTTTCAAATTCGCGATATGATTTTTTGGGTCGTCAGATGCATATAATAAAATTCCAAAAGAAAGGCCGTTTTCTCTTGCAAATTTTGCTAAAATATAACTTTCAGAGCAATCTATGCAATCCACTTCTCCAGCAGGATATAGAGAATTTGTATAATTTTTATGATTCGTGTGTTCATCAAAAACAGCATATACTGATCCGTGATTGTATTCTTTAACTTTTAAATTTCTATTTTCAATGTTTTTTTTAATAGATTTCATTATTTTGTAGTCAGGAAGAAAAACTCTTCCAGCATTTCCATAATATTCACACGAAATATAAGAAGGTACTAACAAATCATTTAATTTTATTTTTTCTTTTAACGACCCATTACTTCCAAGTCCAATAATTGTATCTTCTTTTTTTAATCTTCCAAGAAAATTAAGTCCTATTAAAGCATCTTTTACTAGTGCAGCACCATAGCAAGCACTGACAATTTGAATAGAATCATCAAAATAAACAGGAGTATTGGTAATTGGAACTTTAAGAACATTAAATCCATGAGGTAATATTTCTCTTGCAATAACACTAAAATCCTTATATACATCTCCAAAATTAAATAGTGTGTTCATATTATTTTCTCCATCCACACTCTTTTACACAATCATTAATATTTCACAATATAAATATTTCTATAATTCGTCAAATTTAACAATTTTCTGCTCGCCAGTCTTCAAATTTTTCATAGAAATAGTTTTGTCTTTAACTTCGTTTTCTCCAACAATAATAATATTCTCTACACCAATGCTTTCAGCATATGCGAATTTCTTCCCCATTGCCCTATTTGATATATCTAAATTACAAGATTTATTATCATGTCTTAATTTTTTAGTAATATGAAGTGCATATTTTTTGATATCTAAATCTTCACCAACTGTAGTTAAAAAATAATCAACTTTGTTTTCGAACGAAGGGAATTTTCCAAGTTTTTCTAAAAGCAAAGTTATGGGGACAACTCCGATAGCAAAACCAACTGCCGCTGTTTTTTGTCCTCCAAATTGTTCTATCATATTGTCATATCTTCCACCACCGCAAAGTGCACGAAAATATCCATATTTATCAAAACCTTCAAATACAAATCCCGAATAATAATCAAGTCCTCTTGCAATACTCATATCAAATTCGACATAATGCATATCAACAAATTCGGATATTTGTTTTAAAGTAGAAAGTCCTTTTTTTGCCTGTTCGTTTTTTGCATAATTATCAAGTTCTAATAGTTTTTCTTTACCGCCACGAATTTTTACAAGCGAACAAAGAGAATCTGCAACATCTCTATCAATAGACAAATCTTTTGTAAGAAGTAAAAAAAAATTATCTTCGCCAATTTTGTTAAATTTATCAAATGCAGAAATTACTTCGAATACTTTTGTTGCACCAACTAAGTCAACTAGTACCCCTTCAAGAAAATTTCGATCATTTACTCTTATAGAAAAATCATGATTAGTAAGTCCAATAATTTTAAACGTATCAATTATGATGTTTAATTGTTCTGCATCTGCTAATACACTATCAGAACCATATACTTCACACCCTAATTGTGTAAAAGCTCTTGCTCTTCCCGCCTGCGGTCTTTCATATCTAAAATTTTCATCCGCATATGCCCATCTAGTCGGTTTTGTTAATTCCAATTGTTTTTGTACAAATAATCTTGCACAAGGAACAGTCATATCGAATCTTAATCCTAATTCTTCGCTTCCTTTTTTTTCTAATACGAAAAATTGATTTTTTATTTCTTCTCCGCCTTTCGCACAAAGTAATTCAAGCGATTCAAATACAGGAGTTTGCACAAATTGATAATCATATTTTTTACAAATATCTTTAAAACTATTTACAAGAAATTCTTTTCTTCTAAATTCTAACGGATATAAATCTTCAGAACCTTTTACAACTTTTATTTTCATATTCGCATCTCTTTATCTTTTTAATCGTATACATTTTAATATTACTATTTAATATCTTGATATTCTTTTAAACTATGTTTGATAGTTCCTGTTTTTCTTAATTCTTCGATTTCGTGTGTTAAAGCGACAAGTTTTTTGTTCGCCCTGATAAGTGCGCCATTTAAAAGATCCATTTCTGTTTTCAAATCCGATATTTGTCCGTCTTTTAATTTTGTAAGAGTTTTTATATCTTCGTCATTTACCATTTTCTTTTCACACTCTTTCATATTTTATTATACTAAAATTCTTTATTTATAATTTTGAAAAATCAATGTTATCAAGTTCCGTACTTCTTTTCGTGTATGTTTTAAGTTCTTTTTGTTCTTCAAATAATGGTCTTACTTGTTTATTGTCTGAATTAACATGAATTTCTTTTTGTTGTCCATTATATATTTTTTTAACTTCTTCTTGTTTGAATTCAGTATTTTCTTTTTTTTCGTCTGCCTGTTTTTTTAATTCTTCAAATCTTTTTTGTTCTTCTTCAATTATTCTTCTTTTTTCAATTTCTTGTTTTTCAAGTAACTCAATAAATTCATTCGCTCTAGATGGTACTTTTTTTGGAGGGAGTTTTTTATCAAATTCATCGCTAGCTGATTTTACTTCATCATTAAATTTTTTTCTCATATCAATAGCGGGATTTTTTTCAGATTCTTTTTTTTCTAAAGATACTTTTTCATTTCCCTTAAAGGTTGCAAGTCCAATTTGCGCGTGTTCTAAAAGATACGAGTATCCTTCCAAAAATTTTTTCATATCGGATAATTTTTGTTTTGGTTCAGTATAGTTTTCTAATGTAAGTTTATTTGCTAATGCGTTAGTAGTATTAAGAAGTTCTGTATATTGTTCATTTAATTTTTTTGATTGTCCTTTATCAAGTTCTAAAAGTTTTGCCCAAATAAGTCTGACTTCATCATAAGTAAGAGAAATGCTCCCAGAAAGAATAGTATCTTTAAATCCTAAGTTTATTGTATTAGCATCTCCCGATACTGATACATTTTTTAAGTTACCACTCACTTTATTATTATATTTTACTTCTAAAATATCGATATCCATATATAAAGTAAAGAAAACATAATTTTTAAACCTTTCTTAGTTGTTTTTGAGGAGTATTCTTATATTGATAATCGTAACTCGCCTTGCCGGCAAACAGAATAGTATGCAGGTTATACATGCAGTTCCAATAGGTGCTTCTAATTCGCACAATTATTAGTACTATACGTAAAGGCCGGCAAAGGCGTTCAGGATACATCTATTTTCATTACAAATGCTTATAAATTCAGTAAAACTCTTTCGTCTTATGAACTTCCAAGACTTAGTAAAGATAGAATCACACACGTTTTACCTAGATGTGGCCTTTAATGCGGCAAAAAAAGGATCAGAAAAATTAAGATTAGAACGTTTTCGTTCAAAAATAATCAAGTCTAAGAGTATCGAAATTGAAAGATTAAACGCGATATCAAGATCGCTTTCCGGTTCACTTTCAAATATCATAAAAAAATATCCTTCTATAAATTCCCTTCCGGAATTTTATCAGGAACTAATAACCACTTTGCTAGATTCTGACCAAATAAGAAAAGCGCTTTCAAGATTAAATTTTGTTACACAAAAAATTCCAATTCTTACAAATATGTATAGATCAAAAATAAAAAATTCAACACAAATAGACGAAATGAATAGACATAGAAGAGAGTATTATGGTAGAATTTCATCACTTCTAAAAGATATAAAAGAAGAACTAGAACTTTTAGAAATTGCAAGAAGAGAATTAAAAAAATTCCCCGCAATAAAAACTAACATTAAGACAATTTGTATTTGTGGGTTTCCAAACGTTGGAAAATCAACACTTCTAAAAAAACTTACTGGGAGTAATGTAGAAATAAGTGCATATGCATTTACAACAAAACAGCTTTTAATAGGTTATATGGAATTATATCATCATAAACTTCAATTAATTGATAGTCCTGGAGTATTAAACAGAGAAAATAAAGAGAATATTATTGAGCACCAGGCATATTTGGCAGTAAAATATTTAGCAGATTATTGTCTTTTTGTGATAGATATTACGGCCGGAAGTCAGTATTCAATAAAAGATCAAATGCGATTATTTTCTGATTTAAAAAAACGTTTTAACAAAGATTTTATTGTGTACATATCCAAAACGGATATTTTAGAAAAGAGTAAAATTGAGGAATTTTTAACAGAATTTTCTAAAAATAAAGATACAAAAGACGATTTAGTATTCACAGACACAATTTTTCTGTCCCAAGAAATGGAAAAAAGAATTAAAAAACCGGATAATAAATATTAGTCGCTTTAAAATGTCTGAAAAGCGTGTTACTGGCAAACATACATTGTATGTATGTAAGTACGATTGTTCTTAGATGATTGTTCTTTAGATGTAAGTGAATAATATAAATATAATTATCTGCAATACGAGCAAAGCCAGTAACACAGACTTAGAATAAGTTCCAGCACACGTTTTGATGTATTTTACTTTCTAAAAATTTATAAAGTAAACACCACCACTATACATTATGGCTGTGGAAACTAAAAATGAGGAAAAAGATAGTCGTTCTTTTAAAACTACTTCCGATATTAAAGTAGATAAGTCTATGATTAATCAGGTTCTAGGCCAACATAAAGCTGTAGAAATTATAAAAAAAGCAGCAGCACAAAGACGTCACGTATTTTTAATAGGAGAACCTGGCACTGGAAAATCAATGCTTGGGGCGGCAATGGCAGAACTTTTGCCCAAAGAAAAATTAAAAGACATAATGTGTTTTAAAAACCCGGATGACGAAAATACTCCATTAATAAGAACAACAAATGTTGGTGAAGGACGAAATATTGTTGCACGTTCAAAAGTTTCAGCATCAGGCGCACTAAAAAATCAAAATATTATTTTATTAATTATAGTTATTGCGGCAACATTACTTCCTTATTATTTCTGGAAAAAAGGAGAAATTTCTGACGTTATTTATGCAGCCAGTATGATTTCATCGATGGGTTTTATTGTAGGTTTTATTATTTTCATGAATGTTGCAAAAAAAATGAATGTTAAAATAGAAAGTCCGAAAGTAATAGTGGATAATTTTGGAAAGAATCATGCACCTTTTTATGATGCATCAGGCGCACACGCGGGTGCTTTATTAGGAGATGTTTTGCACGATCCATTTCAGTCAGGCGGTCTAGGTACTCCAGCGCATGAAAGAGTAATAGCAGGCATGATTCACAAAGCACACATGGGTTATTTATTGATGAAATTGCGAATTTTCATCCTACCACACAGCAAGAACTTCTTACGGCAATTCAGGAAAAACAACATCCTATTACTGGTCAATCTGAACGATCTGCTGGCGCAATGGTAAGAACAGAGCCAGTCCCATGCGATTTCATTTTAGTTGCCGCAGGAAATTTAGACACGCTAAAAAATTTACATCCTGCATTAAGATCAAGAATTAGAGGTAATGGTTACGAAATTTATATGGAAGAATCAATGCAAGATACCGAAGAAAATAGATATTCTATTGCAAAATTTATTGCACAAGAAGTTACAAAAGATGGAAAAATTCCTCATTTTACAAAAGAAGCAGTCGAAGAAATTATTCAAATAGCAAGAAAACGTGCAGGAAGAAAAGATCATTTAAGATTAAGAGAATTAGGTGGAATAATAAGAGCCGCAGGAGATATTGCTACAGAAGAAAAATCAAAAATAGTAGAAAAAATTCACGTAATTAAATCTCAAAAAGTATCATTAACATTAGAACAGCAAATTTCACAAAAATATACAGAACATAAAAAAGAATATGAAGTAATTATTACTAAGGGAAAAAGAATAGGTAGAGTAAATGGTCTTGCGGTTATGGGCTCAGGCTCAGCAATGACGGGAATAGTTCTTCCAATTGAAGCAGAAGTAACATTGGGTGGAAAAGCATCAGAAGTAATCGCGACCGGAAAATTAGGAGAAATTGCAAAAGAAGCAATAAAGAACGTTACTGCTATTGTGAAAAAATTATTTGGGGAAGATATTAAAGAAACTTACGATATTTATGTTCAATTTTTACAGACTTACGAAGGAGTTGAAGGTGATTCTGCATCTATTGCAGTTGCAACGACAATAATTTCGTCTTTGAAAAGAATACCCATTAAACAAGATATTGCAATGACTGGTTCGTTATCTATTTTAGGAGAAGTACTTCCAATAGGAGGGGTTTCATATAAAATAGAAGCAGCAATCGATGCAGGGATAAAGAAAGTAATCATTCCTAAATCAAACATGGGTGATATAGTTATTTCAAAAGAAAGATTAAAAGAAGTCGAAATTATTCCGGTGAGTGATGTGGTAGAAGTATTAGAAATTGCACTTGACTGGACTGGTAAAGAATCAATATTAGAACAAATAAAATTTATGAAAAGAAATCCAGGGAGAGCATTAAAAGTAAATTCGTCTATACAACAAACCCCTGCAGTACCTATTGTATCAAAAATACTTTCAGCCGTTTCTAAAGTATCAAAAAAAATATCTAAGAACAGTAATAAAAAAATGAAATAATTATTTTTCTAGACTATTTAAAAAGAATTTATTTTAAGTTATACCAATTTTCTCTAAACGATTGAAGAACAGGTACTTTTACAGAAAAAATATACGCTAGTGTTTCTTTTACTGTATCATATACTCCTTTATATTGTGGATTAAGTCTTTTTCGTGTTTCATTTTTAACGGTTTCTGCTTTTATCGCTAAATTTCTTTCTGCGTGTTCTTCCATTTTTCTAGTTCTTATTTGAATATCGTGAAGAAGTCCTCTATTGTCAATTAAATGTAAGTGTAAACTTTTATATCCGTTTGGTTTTGGTTCTTTGACGTAATCTTTTACAGAACCGTCAACTACCATAAATTCATTGTGGCTATGTTCTGTAAAATATTTTAAAATATCATAGCAGTGTTTTTCATCGGACGCGATAAATCTTAATCCAGAAATATCTCTAATTTCATTAGTTTTTTTAGGATTGTTGTCGTAAAGACCAAATATTTTATTTGAAACTTTTTCTGCAAGACTATCAGGCGATTTTATTCTTATACAAAGTTGAGAAATTTCATTATTACTCTTTCCATTATATCTAATAAGCATTGTTCTTGGCACATATTTTTTTAAATTAAAAAGATCATCATCTTCATTCATAAAAGAAAGTAAATTTTCATCATACATTTTTGCTCTAAACATTGCAATATTTTTTGTAATCTCAATTGGTTGTCTTACAAATTCTTTTTGTCTGGGTATATCATAAACAATAAGTCTCGCATCAATATTTTTATATCCAGAAGGCATAAATTCTCTAAGCATGAAATCAGAAAGTAAAAAATTTGCTTGTTCGTATTCTCGTAATGCACTACGAAATTCTGTTCTTGCCTCTTCTTTTAATTTTGTTGGAATAGGAACGAATCCATGTCTAAGTATTATGTCAGGATTAAGTCTAGAAATAACATCATTTATTTTTGGTTTAGAAATCGCCAACTCCAATGGAGATACTACTTTTTTATTATTTTCAGTGCTCAAACCCATTTTTTCTCTTCTCTTCCCACGCCGAGACTTACAATATGGGTCTCTCTGCATTTATAAGCGTTTTTTACATCATAATTGATAATCATTTCAGTAATCATTACTACTATATAGTGATATATATTATTTATATATGTTGCTATTTTACAAAAAATTAAGTTATAAGGCTTAATTCATCAAAATTGTTAAAAGTTATTAGTTTTTAAGCAAAAGAGGTGGCTAAAATACATTCTGACACAGATACATTAACAAAAGCAGCCTTTGTAATAGCGATAATTGGCCTTTGTGGGCTATTTTTCTTTGTAAACGCATCAGAACTAAAAGAAGAGCAAATTAACACCATAAATGATGACACTCTAGATACGAAGGTGACGGGGGAAGTGACTAAAATAGTTTCAAATAATAAAGTTTCACAAATAATTCTAAAACAAGCTTGTTTAATAGATGTCGTTATTTTCGATAACCTTTCATTATCGGGCATTAGAAAAGGAGATATTATTAGTGTGACAGGTCAATCAAAAAAAGAAGAGGGATCATACAAATTATATGCTGACAAAATAGAATTAAAAAATTAAAAATACGAGTGTATCTCAAATGTCTTATGCCATACTTTATTGTATTGTGATTATTTTTATTATTTTAATTGTTTTATAGCAAGAGCAATTAAAATTGTAAACGTGTCTGCTTTATGGCAAGACAGATTTGAGACACACTATAAAAATATGAACTATTTAAAAATGTGATATTATGATTCTTGAAATTTTAATTGCGATGTGTATAGGAATTTTTATTGGTATTTTTACAGGTCTCACTCCTGGGCTTCATGTAAATATGGTTTCACTGTTGGCTCTGACTTTTTCTCCTATAATTTTACATTACACAACACCAATAGGTATCGCAGTATTCATAATTTCAATGTGTATTACTCATACATTTCTTGATTTTATTCCAAGTGTATTCTTGGGAGCACCAAACGAAGATACAGCACTTTCAATTCTTCCCGGACACAAATTATTATTGATGGGAAAAGCATACGATGCAATAAGATTGACAGTGATTGGTTCTTTAGGAGGACTAATATTCTGCATTGTTTTAATTCCACTAATAATTCCGCTTTTTATTTTTGTATATCCGTTTGTCAAATTGTATATAGGAATTCTTTTAATTATTATGGTTCTTTATATGATACTTCGTGATAAACATAAAATTTTATCTTTGATAGTGTTTTTATTTTCAGGAATTTTAGGTATATTTGTTTTTTCAATTCCAAATCTAAAAGATCCGTTGTTTCCATTATTATCAGGGCTTTTTGGTATTTCTACTCTTTTAATTTCGTTGTCAGAAGACACTAAAGTTCCAAAACAAGATTTAAAACCATCGATATTTTTGTCAAAGAAAAAAATATTTAAATCTCTTGGTCTTGCGACATTTGCAGGAACACTTACAGCATTTTTTCCTGGGATGGGGACAAGTCAAGGTGCGGTAATTGCAAGTGAAATTGATAGATCAAAAAGCGATACGAAAGATTGGGAATTTATCATCCTAGTAGGAGGAATTGCGATGGTAAATTTTGTTTTGTCTCTTATTACATTTTACACAATTAACAAAGGAAGAAATGGTGCGATAGTTGTTGTTCAAGAATTAATTAAAACAATAAGTCTAACTCAACTTATTTTATTTTTGAGTGTGATGTTGGTAGTTGCAGGAATCGCCACATTTTTAACACTTTCAATAGCAAAAGTTTTCTCTAACATAATCACGAAAGTAAATTACAAAGCACTTGTAATCATTATTATGATTTTCATAACTTCGCTTGTATTTTATTTTAATGGTTTTATTGGTATCTCCATTCTTCTAGTTTCTACATCTATTGGAATCATACCTGGAAAATTAGGAATTGCAAGAAGTCATGCGATGGGTTGTCTCATTTTACCAGTAATTATGTATTTTTTATAGTTTCAAAATTTTTAAAATAAGTAAGCATATAAATAGGAAATTCTGAATATTAAATATGAAAGAAATTGAAGTAAAGATATTAGACATAAACAAAAAGATACTCGAAAACAAATTAAAATCATTAAGTGCGAAAAAAGTTTCAGAAGGAGAACTTTCTACTTTATATTTAGATACAAAAAACAAAGATATACATCATAATAAAAATATGCTTAGAATCAGAACATCAAAAAATGGTGTTATTTTGTGTCTTAAGACAAAAATGGAAAAAAAGGAAACAAAATCTGCAGATGAATATGAAACAAAAGTGTCTGATTTGAATAATACACTAAAAATATTAAACTGCCTAGGAATTTGTGTTGTAGAAGAAGTAAAGAAACACAGAACAAGTTACAAAATAAATAATGTTCACTTTGATATAGATACTTACTTAGGAAACTATTCTTATATTCCAACATTCTTTGAAATTGAAGCAGTCAATAAAAAAGACATACTAAAATATGTGAAATTGCTAGGATTTAAAGAAAGCGACGCCAAACCTTGGACGCTAGGAGACTTGATAAGGCACTATTCTAAAAAAAATAAAACAAAGTAACAATTTTAAACCCCTTTTCTCTTAAATTATTTATGAAAGACAAAACAGCAGTAGTTTTCAACTATCTTTTCGAAAATAAAGCAAGTTATAATGTTTTAAGTCAAGCAGTTTGCGATAGGTGTAAAAATGCTGAAGTTTATCTTGTAAAATTAGAATTATTGAGAAATTTAAAAGAAATCACAGAAAAACACAAAATAGCGATTCTTGCATTATCTATTATGTCGATTCAAGCAAAAGAATATTACGAACTAATAAAAAAAATAAAATTAGAATTTCCAAATGTAATTATTGTCGCAGGAGGGCCTCACCCAACAGCCCTTCCAGAAGAAGTATTGAAAAATGGTGCAGATATAGTTGTAATTGGAGAAGGAGAGAAAACATTCACAGAACTTGTAAACAAAATTGAAAATAAGAAAGGCTACAATACAATCAAAGGAATCGCATACCTAAATAAAAAAACCAAAAAAATGATAACAACAAAACCTCAAACCCTGATAAATTTAGATGATTATTCTCCAATTGCAGAAAGTAATAAAAGATACAATGCGATAGAAATTACAAGAGGGTGTGTGTTTGGTTGCAATTTCTGTTTTGTCACACATCAGACGAAAGGAAAATTGCGTCATCGTTCAATTCCGAATATAATAAAATACATAAAAATAATGCACGATACAAAATTGTATGATGTGCGGTTTGTTTCATCAAACGCATTTGGTTATGGTTCTTTAGATGGAAGAACAATAAATTATGAAGCACTCGAAACTTTGTTAAAAGAAACTAGAAAACTTTTCAAAGACAGAGGTTTATTTTTCTTTGGCACATTTCCATCAGAAGTTCGTCCGGAACACGTTAATGACAAGACATTAAGTTTGTTAAAACAATACTGCGATAATGATAATGTTATAATTGGTGCGCAGTCCGGGTCAAATAGAATTTTAAAATTGTGTAATCGTGGTCACACTATAGAAGATATTTATGCTGCTGCAAAATTAATCAAGTCATATGGATTTATGCCTTATGTAGATTTTATTTTCGGACTTCCGTTCGAAGAAAAAGAAGATCAACTAAAAACTTTGAAAGCTGTAAAAGAATTAATTAGAATAGGCGCAAGAATTCACGCACACACTTTTATGCCGCTTCCCGGAACTGCTTTTGCAGATAAACATTATGTTCCAATTGATCCAGAAATAGAAAAAGAATTTTTAAAATTTGAGAAAGCAGGTAAGTTATATGGAGATTGGAAAAAACAAAAGGAATAT
Organism: Candidatus Woesearchaeota archaeon; assembly: GCA_041661165.1. Classification (GTDB taxonomy): domain Archaea; phylum Nanobdellota; class Nanobdellia; order Woesearchaeales; family JBAZVA01; genus JBAZVA01. The sequence goes on from JBAZVA010000012.1 coordinate 12,989, forward strand.
GCTTGCAGTTCTAAATAGGACTATGTCCGAAAGTCCGGGCAACAAGCAAAACAATATGCAGTAATCATATTGTTCTTTAGAATAAGTAATTAAATTGGTATAATTATTTATGCGAGTACAATAAAGGCTGCCACATATTTCGGACAGGGTCTTCTAAATAATAACATATATAAATACAAGTCATTCGTTTCTAATTAGTTTTACGTTAATTAAGAGGTATGGGAAATGGCAAAATTTGATTTAAAACAACTATTAAGAAGAGCACGTGATTTAGGTAGAATGGGTTCAAGAAACGTCATTCCTTTCGACGTTAATTTTTCAAATAATATTTCTGATCATGAATTTTTAACAAATTGTGCGAGATTTTGTAATCCGGAAGAATTAAGGAATACAAAAGAAAATGTAATATCGAATATAAATAAAATAGTTTCTTCGTTCATAAATGATTTTGAACTCAGAGAGACAATTTTTTTAGTTTCTGAATGCGATGTTTTAGATTTTGTTGCATCAAACGAAGTTAATGTTCATTTTGTAATTTCTGATGATAAACCGTGTTTTATTCCTAGAAAAATATCTAGTAATATTGTATCTTGGGACTATACATTTGTAATTCCAAAAGATTATATTTATTTTTTAGCATCATCAAATCCTGATAAGAAAGTAATTAATCAATTTCAAGAAGAATTTAAAAAAGAAATTTATTTAAGATTCACTTTAATGTTAAATTCTATTATTAACTGGAACAAACTTTCAGAGCTTCTTTCTGATGAAAAAGACATAAAAAGCACACTTCTTTCACTTAAAGAAACAATGGAAAAACAACGTGCGGAATTTACAGAACAGAATATAGTAAAACACGCAGAAGAGGAAATACAAACTCTCATTATGTATACTTCTGGAGAACAAGAATATGTTGGAAGAATTTTACAAGCGGAAGAAAGTTCTTTTGAAAAATTGATAGAATATGTAGAATTACTAGTAAAAGAACTAGAATATAGAAGTAAATCATCTAATGGTGTTTTAGTATTAAGAACTTTACTAAATAAAATAAAAGTAAGAAAAACTCAATTGTTGGATTCAATTAAAGAAGGAGCCAAAAAACAACGGGAAGAATTTACAAGACGTCTTGATTTTCACATGATAAAATTAAATGATTCTTCTTCTTTTTATGAGCAAAAAAATATTTATCAAGATCCATCTTTACGTTTATATTCAATTATTGATAGTGAAGACATGAAAATTACTGAAGTTTCTTCACAAATTGAAAAACTTCAAAATGAAAGAGATAAATATTCGCAATTAAATCTTACTGCACAATCTGCAGATGTTAGAAATAAAACTGATAAAATGATACATAATATAGATTCTAGACTCTCGTCATTACAAGAACAGTTAGAAGCACATAAATTCAACAGAAATGAAGCAAGAAATATAATATATAAAAAAACAAGTGATGTTCAGAATGTGTTAAATGACAAACAGAGAAGAACATACATAAAATAATTGTAAACAGTTACATTTGTATATGTCGGCGTTTTTACATGTATTCACGTCATGAATCGTCTAAAATCGCCCAAATTCGCCTCCGTTTCTTATCAAAAAACACTACCGTAAAGTTTATATAGGGCACAAAATTCCTTAAAAATATGAAAGGCACAATCGTAAACTTTAGAGGCGGACGACATACAATCTATCATAATCATATGATTGTAATCGTTGAAGATGTAACATCAAAAGACAAGGCAAAGGAACTAGTCGGAAAATCCGTTGTATTTACAACCGAAGGAAACAAGGATATGACAGGAAAAATTGCTTCATCGCACGGAAATAAAGGTGCAGTAAGAGTAATTTTTGAACGTGGTATGCCTGGTCAAGCAATAGGGAAATCCGTTAAAATAAATTAGTTTTTTAAACTCCTTTTATTTTTCATACTACTATGAAATACATATATTCATCAGTTCTAAGCGTATACGTCTTGGATGAGCAGTTTTCTGTAGTCAAAGAAAAGAAAATGGATTCTCCAGAAAAGTTAGATGAATTTGTTTGGTTACCAGAAGAAAAACAAATTATTGATTTGTACAGTGGAGAAGAAATTTTATTTTTAGGTCAGAAAAACGAAAGTTACAAGAATATCAAATTTGTTACCGATGAAAATGTTATTGTTAGAATTGTAAAAGCAGCAAAGCATAGTTTTGACAAGCATTTTGAAATATCTACAAAAATAACAAAAAAACAATTATCAAATTCTTTTACAAAAGAGTTTTTACTTATTCAAACAATAAATTCAATCGATGAGTTAGACAAATCCATAAATTTATTATCAAAAAGAGTAAGAGAGATGTATTCTGCATATTCTCCGGAAATTGAAAGAAAATTACCGGACAACGATTCTTTTATTCGTTTAGTGATTTCAAAAAATCGTGATGATTTATTATTAGAATTAAAATTAGATGGTTTGATGAGTTGCACAATACCTGCAAATGACGTCGAATCAATAATCGCACTTGCAAAATCAGTACATGATTTGATAAAAGAAAAAGAACGAAAAGAAAATTATTTAGAAGAATTAGTAATTACAATCGCACCAAACGTTGTCGCAATGTGTGGTCCAAAAATCGCTTCAAAAATGATCGCTATCGCAGGATCATTAAGAAAATTAGCATTTTTTCCTGCAGGAACGGTTCAAACTCTTGGGGCAGAAAAAGCATTATTTGAACACCTAAAAAATAAAGTCGATCCTCCAAAATATGGGTTACTTTTAAGTCATCCATTAGTTATGGCTGCGTCAATAAAAGATAAAGGAAAAACTGCAAGAAAATTAGCAAACAAAATTTTAATTGCTGCAAAAATAGATTATTTTGATAAAGAAAACAATTACGCAGGATATCAATTACTAGAAGATTTAGAAAAGAAAATAAATAATCCTAGATATAAAACTAATAATTCGAATGAAAAACATTCAAATGATAACATTTTAAATAAATAATGTGAAACTATGGTGAAAATATTACCTATCGAATTTTGTGACGGAGTGTATTATGATAAATATGCACGTTCAACTAAGATTCTTACAGTTAATTTAGTTCCTGATAAAAAAGTATATGATGAGTATTTAGTAAATACTGCAGATGCTCAATATAGAAATTGGGACATATATAAATCAAAATTAGGAGCAGGAATTGCAAACGGAATTAAATTTTTAGGTTTTAAAGAAGGTGACACTATTTTGTATCTTGGCGCATCAACCGGAACTACAGTTTCTCATGTTTCTGATATTGTTGGAAAAACTGGTTGTGTATTCGCACTAGATTTTGCACCGGTAACAACTAGACCATTAGTATTTTTGGCAGAAGATAGAAAGAATATTGTTCCAATATTGGCTGACGCAAATCAACCATTATCTTATGTTCATAAAGTTCCGCAAGTAAATTTTTTATTTCAAGATATTGCACAGAAGAATCAAGTTGAAATTTTCTTAAAGAATATGATGTTTTTGCAAAAAGGCGGCTTTGCTATGCTTTCTTTAAAATGTAGAAGTATTGATGTAACTAAAAGACCATCTGATATTTTCAAGATTGTTCTTGAACAATTAAAGAAGAAAGTAGAAGTAATAGACTTTAAGTCAATCGAGCCTTATGAAAAGGATCATTATTTGTTCTTAGTTAGAAAGAATTACTAATTTTAATATTCCTTATTTATTCAAAAGAGGTGTTGGTTTTTTGAACATAACGAAATACATAAAAGATTACGATTTATACATCAAAAGCGAGTTGCTAAAAAAAAGTAGCAGAAAAAAGATAATATTTCTTAAAGAAAAGCATGAACAGATGATAAAATATATGCGGCACGAAAGACTAATACATCTTCTTGTTACATTGGCATTTGGAATTTTTTTATTTTTAAGTATAATATTGTCTTTTTTAACAAATTATTTTTTATGCTATATTTTAATGGTTCTTTTTTTAATTTTAGTAGTTCCATATATAAGTCATTATTTTTTCTTGGAAAATACTGTTCAAAATTGGTATAGATTGATGGACGAAATTGATAAAAAGAAATCTTAACTTTTCATTTTTTTAATTTTCGCAATAAAAAACCATGATCACTTTGTTCTCAAGTTTTTTCGTATCTTTGCTACGAAAAAACCTTCTGTATCATTATCCTGCGGCCAAATTCTTAAAACATTCTTAATTTGTTTATCATAAATCGCACCTTCAAATTCCATAACAGGTTCACTACGTTTAATATCAAGTTCTATTGGTAAAACTTCCACATTATCACGATTTTTAATTAAATAATCAATTACACCTTCGTTTTCTTCTGGTTCAAGTGTGCAAGTCGAATAAACTAAAATTCCGTTTGGCTTTAACATTTCCCAGGCAGTCAAAATTAATTCTTTTTGCGTTTTTGCAATTTTAGTTGCCATTCTTGGATTCCACATTCTAATTGTTTTCAGACTTTTTCGAATAGTTCCAATTCCAGAACACGGTGCATCAAGTAATATTTTGTCAAACATTAGTCCTCTAAATCTCTCCCCTGTTTGATTCGTAACAATAGAACAAGTAACTCCGCACCTTCCTAAGTTTAGTATCAATGCATTTATTCGCGATGCGTCAGAATCATTAGAAACAAGTAGACCTTTATTTTCTATCATTGAAGCAATTTGTGTAGATTTAGAACCTGGCGCTGCGCACATATCAAGCACAATATCTCCAGGGTTTGGATTAAGTACAATTGGTGGAATCATACTTGCTGCTTCTTGTACATAAAAATATCCGAGTGCGTGTTCTGTAATGTTTCCTATATCTCTTCTGTCCGGGTTATTTACATAAAATCCTTCTTTGCACCAAGGTATTTGTTCATATTTCCAACCATTCTTATCAAGAATTTTCTTCATATCTGATACAGAGCATTTTAATGTATTTACACGAATGCATCTTCTAAGAAAAGTAAGTGAATATTTTTTAAATTCATCAATATTTGTTAACTTCTCAAATCTTTCAATAAAATCTTTCTTCCATTCAATTTTGTCCCTATCTATTTGTTCTGACATGATATTAATTAATGAAAGTTTATTTTTAAAGCTATTTAATGCTTAAACAGGCTACATATAAAGTCTCTACCAGCAAGCAGAATAGTATGCAGTTTATTTGTCCAGTTCCAATCGGAGCTTATAATTAGCACAATTATTAGCATTATAAGTAAAGGCAGTAGAGACTTTTATAATAAAACATTCTAAATCGGGTGTGTCCCAAGTCTACAACCTGCCAAGCAAAATTTATGTACTTTTTCTAATTGCATTCTCAATGAAGCAATCATTTTAGCAAATAGAATTGCTATGCACTCACAAGCAGGTAGGACTTTTGGTACACACTCTTCTAAACCGTCATATTTAAAAAACTAAACATCCACATATTATTCATGAAACACAAGAAAAAACAAGAAAAAACAAAATTATCAGATTTTGAGAATCACAAAGTTGAAAAGATAAATTCATTAGAAGGTTATCCAGAAATAAAAGGAATTGATTTAGAAAATGATATCACTTTAAACGATTTTATAAAACAATTAGGTTCAAACGGATTTCAAGCAACAAATATAGGTAAGGCTATTGAAGTTACAAAAGCGATGATTCGAGAAAAAGCGACAATTTTTCTTTCATTTACATCAAACCAAATTTCGTGTGGTAATAGAGAAATAATAAAACATCTTGTAAAACATAAATTAGTTCACGTTATTGCAACAACTGCCGGAGGAATCGAAGAGGATATTATCAAATGTTTCAAACCTTTTGTGATAGGCGAGTTTGATGTTCCAGGTAAAGTTTTGTTTGACAAAGGAATCAACAGAACAGGAAACATTTTTGTTCCAAGTGACAGATATTTATATTTCGAAAAATTCATGAACGAATTTTTAGAAGAGTGTTATCAAAAACAATTAAAGACAAAGAAAGTTTTGTCTGTCAAAGAAATTATGCACGATTTGGGATTAAAAATAAACGATAAAAATTCATATTTGTACTGGGCAGCAAAAAATGATATTCCAGTATTTTGTCCGGCATTAACTGATGGCTCTTTTGGAGATATGTTATATTTTTTTAAATACAGAAGACCTGATTTTTTAATAGATATTACTCAAGATATAAGAGATATTGTAAATATTGCTCTAAATTCTGAAAAAACAGGTTGTATTATTTTAGGTGGCGGAGTTGCAAAACATCACGTTCTAAATGCAAATATTTACAGAGAAGGTTGTGAATACTTGGTTTTAATTAACACAGGAGAAGAATACGATGGTTCTGATTCCGGTGCAAGAGTAGAAGAATCAATTGCTTGGGGAAAAGTAAAACATAACGCATTACAAGTAAAAGTTCATTGTGATGCTTCTATTGCGTTTCCTTTGATAATTGCTGGCGCATTAAAGTCAAAAAAAGATGACAAGGTTCAAAGTGACGACTCGAAGTCAAAGAACAAATCAGAGAAAAGCAAATGAAAATAAAACAATTAACTAGTAAAGATTATGATAAAATTCTTGAACTTGATAAAAAAGTGTATCCTACAAAAAATCCTGTAACAAAAGAAACTATTGCTTCTTGGTATAAAAGAAATCCCGAGTTTGGATTTATTATAGAAGGAGAAAGAAAAGGCTTGTGCGTTGCAATTCCGTTAAATAAAAAAGGTTGGTTAAAATTAATTTCTGGCAAATTGATGGAATCTCAAATTACTAATAAATATTTTTTTGATAACTCTTGCGATAAAGAAATAGGAATTCATATTTATCATATTGAAAAATTTGGCTCTAAAAAAGGAATATATATTGACGCATTAAAAAAAATAAGCAATATTATAGAAAATTTAAGAAATGAAAACCAAAAACTAAAAATTTGCGGAATATCCGGACTTTGTGTCAGTAGTTCTGGTATAGGTTTGTTTTATAACAAATTCAATTGCAGGGAAAGGAACTTCATTAACACAGAACATATTTTACAAAAAAACGGAAAATTAATTTGTTTTGATGAGAAAAAAGAAAATTTAATTAAAAAATTGAATCAGGGATATTCTTATATGAATAGGTGCAAAATGCTTATTCTTTATTCAAACGAACAAAGCATTGTCTGGAGTTATTTAAAATGAATATAGAAATAGTTCCTTTAAGTAAAAACTATTTAGAAGAAGCTATACAAGTATTAAATAAAGTATTTCCAGAACAAGATGACGAAGAAAACGTTGATACTTGTTTTAAAGCGTCATTAAATTATAATAAATATAAAGATATATTAAATAAATGGAAAATACCAAAATTAGAATATTTTCTTGCAATAGATGAAGATAAAAATAAAGTAGTTGGTAGTACTGGAATCTATGAAATGGATGACGATTTAAATTCTGCATGGGTTGGTTGGACTGCAGTAAGTGATGATTACAGACAAAAAGGAATAGGAAAAAAGTTAGTTACTCATAGTATAAATGAAGCAAAAAAAAGAGGATATAAAATCATGAAGCTTCATACAGTTGATATAGATTATCAAAAAAATGCTCATAAATTGTATGAAAGTTTAGGATTTAAATTAATAAATAGAGAAAAAGAACGAGAAATCGGACACGATAGATTATATTATGAACTTATTCTATGAAATTACTTACATAAAAAGAATCATTTCCTACAAATAACATACCAGTCCCACATTCTGTCTCTACCGGGAAAATCTTCAAATCCGCTGACATCGCATCTCCAAGGATAGAATACTTTCTTAAATTCAATATTTCGAAATCCTGCAACTTTTAACATTTCTTTTAGTTCAAATTCATAAAACAATCTTTGTTTTTCTCCATCATCATCAAAAACACAAGAAATTACATTATATTTGTGATATTCAACAATTTTTTTAGTTTTTTTCATTGCTTTTTCTTCATTTTCGTATTTTTTCCATTCTCTTTCATAAACTAATGAAAAATTATACAAAAGCGATTCCATCGATGGAAATATTCCAATATAAATTCCGTTTTTATTTATGCTTTTATGAATTTCTTTTAAAGATTTTTGATTATCTTTCAAAGATGGCAATATTATAGAATTTACGCTAATTGCAACATCAACATTTAATTTTAGTTTAGATAATTGTCTAGTATCTGCTTGTAAATACGTTATGTTTTTTAATTTCGTATTTTTCTTTTCAGAACATTTTAACATTTCTTTAGAAAAATCAACAGCAATAACTTTTTTAAAATTTTTCGACAAAAATGGCAAAAAATCCCCAATTCCGCAACCAATATCTGCAATAATTAACTTTTTTTTACCAGAAATTCTTTTAATATCATTAAAAATAGGATTTTCTACACTCTTTTGAAATGGACTTATCACACAATCATGATATTTCTTTGCATATCTGTCCCATTCTTTGTTTTCCATATAATTATTCTTGGAAATTATAGTATTTAATAATTTCTAAATATAGAAAAACATCATCCGAAGTCTTTACCGGTAAGCAAAACAATATATGGTAAATTATTCAGCTCTTTAAAATAAATAATTAAATTGGTATTATTATTAGTAATACAAGCAAGACCGGTAAAGACTTTTCCGACAGAATTTAAAAATAAAAAGAATAAAATAAAAAAGAATCTTAAGGTTTTCTTAAACTCTCTCCAGCGTAACTTACCTTAGCCCCGAGCTCTTCTTCTATTCTCATAAGCTGATTATACTTTGCAAGTCTTTCCGAACGACAAGGAGCACCAGTTTTAATTTGTCCTGTTTTTAGTCCAACAACTAAATCAGCAATAAATGTATCTTCAGTTTCTCCCGATCTATGTGACACCATTACAGCCCAACCAGCTGCTTGTGCATCTTTACACGCTTGAATACTTTCAGTTACAGAACCAATTTGATTTACTTTTAGTAAAAGTGCATTACATGCTTTCTTTTCAATTCCAGTTTTAATTCTTTTAGGATTTGTAACAAGTAAATCATCACCAACAATTTGTGTTTGAACACCAACCGCTTTAGTTAATTTTGAATATGTTGTCCAGTCATCTTGGTCAAATGGATCTTCAATTGAAATAAGTCCGTAATCTTTTACAAATTGTTCATATACTTTTATCATTTCTTCTCCTGTTTTTTTCATACTATCTAGAGCTTTAGGATTTTTGAAATCCAAATTATATTTTCCATTTTCAAAAAATTCAGAAGCCGCAACATCCATCCCGATTTTTACTTTTCCTGTATAACCTGCCTTTTCAATTGCAGTTTTTAATAATTCAAGTCCTTCTTTATTGTCTTGAATATTTGGAGCAAATCCTCCTTCGTCACCGACATTTACTGCATCCTGTCCATATTTATCCTTGATAACTTTTTTTAATGTATGATAAACTTCTGAACCCATTCTCAATGCTTCTTTAAAGTTTGATGCGCCTACTGGCAAAATCATAAATTCTTGCATTGCAAGTTTGTTTCCTGCGTGTTTTCCGCCGTTAATAACATTAAACGAAGGAACAGGCATTACAAATTTTTTTACTCCTGCAATTTCTGCAATGTGTTTATACAATGGAATATCTTTTGATGCTGCTCCTGCTTTACATACTGCCATCGAAACTGCTAATATTGCATTTGCACCTAATTTTCCTTTATTTTCAGTGCCATCTAAATCAAGCATTTTTTTATCCACTTCAGATTGTTTTGTAGAATCCATTCCAATTACAGTTGGTGCAATTTTCTTGTTAATATTTTCAACTGCTTTTAGAACTCCAAGTCCATTGTATCTTTTTTTATCAGCATCTCTAAGTTCAAGTGCTTCATAAATTCCAGTGGATGCACCACTTGGAACTGCCGCTCTAAACATTCCTTTCTCTGTATAAACATCACATTCAACAGTCGGGTTTCCCCTAGAATCTAAAATCTCCCTTGCTAAAACTTTTGTAATTTTCATATTTTGTCCTCCTTTTTTACTTTTTTGTTATGTGTGTTGTCAAATATTTTACCGGCTTTTACATACAGTGCAAATAATTGTACCAATTTACTTGCTTATTCTAAAGAGTTATTTAGTTACTGCATACTGTTTCCTCGTAAGAGGTAGCCAAGTGTAACGCGGCTATGCGTGCTGGTAAAATATTTCGGATTGTGTTTTTAACAATTTCAATCATTTTTGAAAAGAAAATCTTCTCTTATATATTATTTGTAACTATTTTCCAATTAAGACTCTTATTTATAAATATCTTTATATCATTTAGTAGTGAAAATAAGTAAGAAAAGATAGAAATATCTTTTGATTTTTCACATATGAAAAGAGGTGTGCCGTGGGGCAATTACGCTATACAGTCTTTAAACTAGGAGATGAAGAGTTAGCAATTGATAGTTCTAAGATTCAGTCATCTGCAATTTATACTGGTAAAAAGCAAAAATTATCAGGTGTAGATAAATTTATTCTTGGAAAAGATGACGCTGGTAACATTTTAGTCGATTTGAATTTGTTCTTAAATTTCCCATTAAAAGATCTAAAAGCAATTTTGTATACGAGCATTATAGGAAAACAAATTGGTCTTGTTGTAAATGCCAAATTAGATGAAATTAGTATTGACGATGCAAAGATTTCTCCAACGCCCGAAGCAGTACTTGCAAAATACAAAACACATTTTATTGTGGGAATTGCAAAAGTAGATGATAGATTAATAATTGTCATTGACCCTTCAAAAGTTTTTTCAGATTCTGATATAGAAAAAATAGCAATCGCTTCAACAAAATCTCCAAAAGTTCCGTTTTTTCAATCATTAAAAGAAAAATTTTCTCATCATAAAGATACACCGGTAATTGCACCTCAAGCTTCTCCTCAAACAAATACAGTAAATACACAGAAAATTCAAGTTAATTCTCAAAGTTCCACTCAAACAGAAGTACCTATACAACAGTCGCAAAATCAACAACAACCACAAGTTGTCCAACAATCAATTTCACAGCCTCAAACTCAAAATAACGCGCAACAAGCTCAACAAACGCAAACAGCACCTCAACCACAAATAATACAATCACAAGAGCAAGTTGCTCACGTAGAAAGCGGACAAATTATTGTAGAAGACGCAATTAAAGACGAACATTCAAAAATCATACCTGAAAATATTATTAATTCAATACAACAATTAAAAACAGATTTATCAAATAATCAAACTCAAAATATTTCTGTAAAAAAAGAAGAATCAGTAGATGCATTCTTTGGAAAATTAAAAGAAGATCCTTTCGTAAAACATCAAGAAGAAGTAAAAGAAAACTTAAGAAAAATAAAAACTTCGATAGAACAATTAGACACATTTTTTGACGATTTATTAACAGACGAAGAAACAAATACAAGTTCATACGACGCATCAGAAGAAGTACTTTTGTCATCGATTGGGATGGATTTAGATAAACCAGTCGGTTTTTTTGCAGAAAAACCAGTAGTTGCAAAAGAAAAAGTACAGAAAGTAAAACAAGTAAAAGAACAAGTAAAACAAACAAAAGAACCTTTAAAAGAAGTACTTAAAGAAGCAGTAAAAGAAGTTCCTAAAGAACCAATAAAGGAAGAACAAAAAATGTCAGAAGATGAAAAGAGAAAACGTGCAGAAGAGAAAAAAAGAATGGTAGATCCTTCAAAATCATTCGGATTTAAAGATGGTAAATCAATATTTAATATTGAACAATTAATTGAAGAATTAAAAGTAATGAATGACGACGAATTTACAAGTCACGTAAATGATTCAAAAAATGATTTTGCAAATTGGACAAAATACGCAATAATACTTCCAAACATAGCAGACATGATTCAAAATATAAAAGCAAAACAAGATATGATTAATACATTAGAAATTTATTTCGCTCAAAGTTAATTAAAAAGCTAAATTATGCTAAAATATAATGGTATAAAGCTTTATAAATTTAAAAAAACAATTAAAATAACAGGAGAGGTGTTACATGACACGGATTAAATCACACGTATTGGAAAAATGTATTGCGGCATTAATGATATTACTAGGTATTGCAGCAGCGTATATTGCATATGCTTTCTTTGCTACAAATAAAGCACTTACACTTTCAAAAGATGTTGCAGTTATAGAAATATTGATAATAATTGTAATTGCGATACTTGCTCAGTCAATAATCTTGATAAAGATTTTTGAACAGCACGATAATTAATTAATTAATTTTTATTTTTTTATTTTTTAAAAGTGTACTTTTAACATTTCTATCAGCCTAGATTTATGGCACTAATATTTGTCCGAATATCGTTCCGACTGGAATCGGATTATGACGATATATATAAGTTTGCGTGCAGGTAGAAATGTTTGAGAATACTTTTTTTTAATTTTAATTACTATAAATGTTTTCTTCCTAAATCATCTACTTCTTCACTTGAAAGATGTTTTTTCCCTTTAATTTTGCCATAGAAACGTTTGTATGATTGTCTTATGTAAAGGCCAAACAACAATCCAAAAATCATTCCAGCTATGTGTGCCACATTTCCAACACTGCTTGCAGGATTAAATGCACCAACAAAATCTAAAATAAACCACAAAATTCCTGCTGCCCAAAGTGGCATAGGTATTATTCCATAAATTAGTATTAAAAGTGTCGGCATTAAAACAATTAATGTTCCAAGCATAGCCATTATTGCACCAGATGCACCAAGTGCTCTAGGGTAAAAATACATTCCGATTAAATTTGCAAATATTCCTCCAACAAAATAAACAAATAAGAATTTTGCTGTACCTATTTTTTGTTCAATTAATGGTCCAAACATTAAAAGACCAAACATATTAAAGAAAATATGCCAAAATCCAGAATGCATAAACATCGCAGTAACAAGCATCCAAGGATGCGTATAAAATTGTGATCTGTCAAGCATAAACAATTCGGTAAAAGAATTACCTAAAATCCATTGTAAAATAAAACAAATAGCAGTAAATCCAACAATATATAGTGCATATCCTTTATAGAAAGTGTTCTTTATCTCTACTTTTCCTCCAAATTCATCAGGATTATATTCTTTTACCATATTTAGAATAAATCTTTTCCATTTTAAAAGTCTTATTGTGTTTTTGATGTCTACGTATCTCTACCGGCCTTTACATCTACCGGCCTTTACATGTAGTGCAAATAATGGTATTAAGCAGAAGTTTTGGTAGAAAATGCAAACATAAAAGTGCATACAAGTCTGCTTGCCGGTAGATACGTATAAGCTGCCTTATTATATGTACCAAACTTGGGACAACACACTTTTATATAACATTTATCCAAAAGAATACTTATGTTTGAAAAATTGATTTCTAAAAAGAGAGCAAAAAAATATATTGTCGTTACAGGCGGAGTAATCTCTGGTCTTGGAAAAGGTATTGCTGCAGCTTCTATTGGTCATCTTCTCTCAGAAAAATTAAAAGTTGTTCCAATAAAGTGCGACGGGTATCTAAATATTGATCCTGGAACAATGAATCCAATAGAACATGGAGAAGTTTTTGTTTTAGATGATGGTGGAGAAGTTGATATGGACTTTGGCCACTATGAAAGATTTTTAAATATAACTTGTAAATTTGAATGGAACTTAACAATGGGAAAAGTTTACAGAGGAGTACTTGACAAAGAACGTCGTGGAGATTATTTAGGAAAAACTGTCCAATTAATTCCCCATGTCACAAATTATATTAAAGAATCGTGGATGAATATTGCAAAAAAAGAAAATGCAGATATTGCTTTAATAGAAATTGGCGGAACTATTGGAGATATTGAAAATGAATTGTATGTAGAAGCAGCACGTCAATTATCAAAAGATGCCGGTAAAGAAAATGTTATTTACGTTCATTTAACTTACATTCCAATTCCAATGGGTGTAAACGAACAAAAATCAAAACCTACTCAACAATCTGTTTCGATGTTAAATCAAAGAGGGATATATCCCGATATAATTGTCGGAAGATGCTCTCAACCTATAACAGACTCAATAAAAGAAAAAATTGCAAGAATGTGTAATATTGAAAAAGACGCAGTTGTTACTGGTCTTGATGTTGATACTGTTTACAAAATTCCAATTGTGTTTTACAAAGAAAATATTCTAAAAACAATAAATAAAAAATTCAAGTTAAATATTAAACCAAATTTGAAAAGATGGGCAAATTTAGTTTCAAGAATGAATCACAAGGAATTCATTTCTTCGTCAAACGAGATAATAAAAACAACAAGAAGAGAAGTTAATATTGCAATATGCGGAAAATATACAGCATTAGAAGATAGTTATGCATCTGTTGTTGAAGCATTAATGCACACACAGGCACATTTTAATTGTAAAGTAAATATTAAATGGATTGATACTACTAATTGTTCTTATATCAAAGCAAGAGAGATACTTAAGGGAATAGATGGTGTGATAGTACCGGGTGGTTTTGGAGACAGAGGTGTGGAAGGTAAGATTAACGTAATACGATATGTAAGAGAAAATAATATTCCTTTTTTAGGATTGTGTTATGGTCTTCAATTAGCAGTCGTAGAATATGCAAGAAACGTTTGTGGGCTAAGTAGCGCACATACGACAGAATGCAATGATAAAACAGATTATCCGGTCATTGATATCTTACCGGAACAAAAAGAAGTAACATGTAAAGGCGGAACAATGCGTCTTGGTGCATATGTCGCACATGTAAAAGAAGGAACATTAGTTCACAAACTATATGGCTCAAAATTAGTATCAGAACGTCATAGACATAGATACGAAGTAAATCCTGAGTATCACGAAGTTTTAGGAAATAAAGGTTTAATCATTAGCGGCGCATCAAAAGACGGCAAGTTAGTAGAATTCGTAGAACTGCAGAATCATCCTTATTTTGTTGCAACTCAAGCACACCCAGAATTAAAATCATCTCTTTTGCGACCTGCTCCATTATTTAGAGGCTTAGTTGGCGCTGCTTTACGTATTAAAGAAAATAAATAAGCAAGTAAATTTAATTAGAAAAAACAAAATTATTATTCTTCATTCTTAATCTCTTTCTCATTTCCGCTAATCATATTCTCGTAATTCTTCTTAAACTTCTTCAAATAAAGTAAAATATTCTTTTTGACATATTTTTTCTCATCAGATGTCAAATCAAGTTCATCAATTTTAGAATTAAAATCATATTTATCTATATCTTCCCACACAAACTTGCTCAAAAACTCACGCTTTGATTTCAAAACTTCTTTCTCAACATTCTTTCCAAGTGTTGTGTTAAATATATTTGTTGCAGGAAGTTTAGTTATTGCATTTGCTCCTGCTTTAAGTAAAAGCGAGATTTCAGGAATTCTGTACGCTGCAGTTCCTGCAATTATTTCAATCGTAGGAAAATCATTTCTTACAGATGCTATCCAAAAACACAAATCGTCAGTAGATGGTCCATTAGTAAATGGTGTACCTGAAACTGGTCGAAGGGCATAAACAGTAATTCTTTCTAAGTTATATTCGGTCAATATTTTTTTTAAATAAGAATAGTCTTCTCGTTTCTCCCCCAAACCAATTACAACTGTCATGCTTTGTTTAAATCCATGTTTTTTTGCAAGTTTCATCATTTCAAGATAAGGTTCAATGTTTTTATCAGGACAAACAGTATCATGTAGTTTAGGTTCACAAGTTTCAATACTAGAAACAATTCCTTCAACATAAGGTTTTAGTTCAATCATTTGTTTTTCATCTATTGTTCCCAGATTAATCCAGATTTTTTCTTCTAGAATTTGCGAAACTAATTTGCAAAATGTAACTATGTCGGAAAAAGGATAAATTCCATATCCGCCGGTAAGAAATTCAATTCTCCATCCACACGCTTTAATTAAAAGTGCTTCGGACATTACAGAAGAAAGACTTCGTTTTGCATCAATTGCATTTTTTATATGATGTTTTGTTGTAGAGCGAAAACAAAACGTACAAGTCCCTCTTTCACAATACCAAGATAAGAAAATACATCTTCCAAACCAGACTTTAGAGTCAAAATTCTTCAAATGAATTTTATTTGCAGATTCAACTAATTCACTAACTTCTTTACTCAAAGTCGGTGTTTTTTTAATTTCTTTATCCATATTGTATCAAATATTAAGAAAAAACAAAATTTACTTTATAACTTTAACGATAT
>JBAZVA010000013.1:0-27418 GCA_041661165.1 Candidatus Woesearchaeota archaeon
TTATCGTAAAGTTATTACAAATTTTTATTAATTTCCGCCAATAACTACTGCAGCTGCTGCTGCAGCTGCCGCTCCAGCAAATGCTGCATTGTTATTTTTAGTACTATTAGTATTATTATTATTATTATTTTGATATGATAACGTATCTTTTTTCACTTGCAGACTGTCTTTTGAAACATCAGATTTTGGAATAACTATATTTCCACCAAACTGCTGTGCTGCACCCGATACATATTGCATTGGAACACAATTTGGTTCTGCTTTGTCCAAATAAAACATTGCTTTATTGAACAAACTCTTTTGTCTTAATGCATCCATATATGCAAGTGTTGCATCAAGAGATGGTTGTATTGTAAAATCAGTAACACAATGTTCACTTCTAATTGCAAGTATTTTAGATAAAACAGTCATAGTAGTATAAACTGGTAATTGATTATTAAAAACATAAGATGAAAAATTTCGTAAAGATTCATCTCGTAAATTATCTTCCATTTTAGAAATTTCACTATATTCACTTTCAAACTTTGCTACTTTTTCAAAAATAACGCTGCGTACTGAATCGCTATTTGAAACTTTAATTTTATTTTCAGTTTCTTTTGGAACAACAACATTTCCATCAAATAATCTTGCTGCATTTAACACATACTGCATCGGATTACAATTGGCATCCGTTTTATCAAGATAATATACCGCTTTATCACAAAGTCCTTTTTCCTTAATCGCAGTCATATATGACAATGCTGCTTCGACAGAAGGTTGTATTGTAAATGAAGTACTACAATTATTTTTTCTAATTGCAAGTATTTTTTCTAATACATTCATAGTTGTATTAACAGGTAATCTATTTTCAACAACATATACAGATAAACTTCGTAACATTTCGTTTTTTGAAACAGATTCCATATTTAATATTTTCGAACCTTCACCACTATAATTCTTTTCAACCTTTTCAAAAATTTCAAAAATAGTTTCACGTAAAGAATCAACCTTCTGAACAGATGAAAGTGAATCGGAATTAATAATTCTAGTATATCTCTTATTTTTCTGTTCCTCTTGTATTTTAGCTATTTTTTCTTTTTTTGCAGAATTTTCAACAACTGAATTATAACAAATTCTTATACCAAAACCTGCGAAAGAAAGAACTCCTAGTACCAAAAATAAATTAATTCCAGTATTTGCATTTTCAGAAATAAATTCTCTAAGACCATTATATTTTCCACGAATATCTTCAACAACACTTCTAATAACAGAAATCTTTGGAGTTTCTATTCTTTGTTTTTGATTCTTAAAATAATCATAAACAGCAATTGCTGCTAATGTAGAATTTCCAAGTTCTTTTTCAAGTTTAGGAATAACTGTAAGCAGATTTTCTTGAAAATCAATTCCTTTTTTAGAATAATTTTCTGCAGCATTAGTCATAACTTCTTTAAAATCACTATTAGTTCTTCTTGCATGTCTAAAAAGTTCAACAATCTGATCAGTATTCATAGTTGTATTAGTCAAAACGTATGGAGATTCTAGTGCTCCTTGTTTTAAAAGATCCTCAAGTACAGGACTGCCATTTGTATTTATGCCGCTTGCATTAAGTGCGTCTTTCCCATCACTAGATTTACTGTCGTTTTTTGCCATGTTATCATCCCTAATTATTGTCTATAATTTTATATAATTCCGTCATCTTATTAATCTAAATAAATAATTCAACTAAGTTTAATTTTCGATACTTCCCACTATCCACACATCAAATAACTAAAAAATAAATAAAAAAATAAAAAAATTTATTTATTTTAATGCACGTATTGCCTGAACTTGGGAATTACTTACATTACTATTATAGTAAACTCCTAATTTTCCAATATTAGATGCTCCTAAATCTTCAATACTTTCTGAAATGAGCTGAGCTGTAAGATATTTGTATACCTGATCATTGTTTCCTATCTTATCAATCGCCATTTTCATTCCTTGTAATTTAAGCAATCTTCTTTCAGACTCTGCTTGTGCAGATTCATAATTTTTCTGAGCAGTTTTTATATTACCCATCTTAATATCGTATGCACCTTGCACTTTTCTTGGAACACGTATCCTTCTTGTTTCTGTGGAAGGTAAATCAACGCCCCATTCATCAAGTATTGTATATGTGCTATCAAAACCGATAATTTTTCCTTTCGAATCAAATTTTGGAATTCCTCCAGCTTTAAAATTTCTTACATAATTTAAACATTCTTCACCAATTCTTGATTGATTTTCTTCAAGATATTGTTTTGTTTTTGTCTGTAAAAATACACGAATGATCCCATCAAGATTTTGATTTAAATATGGTTGATCTTCTATTCTATGTTCGACATAATGTTTTCTTACAGATACTTCGTCAGGTTTTTGTTTTACTGTTACGACCATTTCAGGAATCATCATAGAACTTATTCCTTTATCTGCGGCCGTTACTATTGATAATTCAGATTCTAAATTAAGCTGTTCTTCATTTGATAACTTTCTTTGGTCACCATTTTCATCCAAAGGAATACTAGCAATTGGAAAAGTCATCATCTTGTTCATGTGCGATATTTTTTCTTGATCCTGATAAATAGGATTATATAATCTAGTCCCGGGACCTTTTCCATCCCAAGAATAATTTCCATTGAAAGTATTTATTACATACGTCGACTCAAATGGTGTTGGTCTTGAACAACCGTTTAAACCTAAAAATCCTATTGAACCAAATAATGCTAATGATATTAGTTTATTTTTTATTTTCATAGTATCACCTATTCTATAAATAATTCATAATCAACTTTTAGATTTGGATCTTTTCCTACAGTTCTAGCTGATTTCATGAGTTCTCTTGTTTGAAGATATCTTTGTTGTGCGGGAGACAAACCTTTTAAAAAGTTTGAAAATTGCATATCTGCTAATGCTCTTACTGAATCCGCTTTAAGTTCATAATTTTGTGCTTCTTTTTTCCCTTGATTTATTATTATTTGTTCTTGTCTAATCAAATCTTCATTTGCTGATTGTACTGGATAACCTATATTTCCTGGCCAATATGCAAATTTAGTTTTATCAATACCAAATTTTTCTTCAAAAATAGGATCAATGTATAAATTTGCAACTACTATTTGATAAAAAGGAAGTTTTCCATTTGCTTTTGCTTCTTCTTCATTTAAAATTTCTCCACAAGTGTACATTTTAGCAGTTGAACGCACTACCCCATCAATAGTTTTTCCAATTTGACTTTCAACATCTTCATTCATAGCAAATCTTTTCATTCTTGAGTTTTTATCTTTTAAAAATTGAAAATATACATTTCCATCCATTTCTAAAACGCCATTTAATGTATTAAATTGATAATCCGTTCCTTTAAGCGGTAAATCAACAATGAATCTTCCATCCCATTCACTATTTACCGTTGCAAACCATCCGTATGTCATGTCATAAAATGGTCCATCCTTAAACTCTAATGATCCTCCTGCACTTTTTCTAACTACAACTTCTTTTTGCATCGCAGATGTTCCACAACCAGTAGTTAATGCAGCAGCTGCAATCACAGCAGCAAGTGTTAAATTTTTTATTATTTTTTTCATGTTCTTCCTCCGATTTATATTTGATTTATAACATAATTTCTATTTTTTTGCATGTAATATTCGTGTGCCATTATGAATAATTTATCAAAACGTGAATTTCTTTTTTCTTCATTATATGCTCCTTTCAGATGCAAATCTAAAAATCCCTGCCATGCATCAGATGATTTTAATTTTAACATCTCTTCAAAAGCAACATTATTTTTTGGATCCGCAATCCTGATTTTTCTATAATCCTGCCAAAAATCATTTGGTTTTTTATCATCATACTTAGTAAGCAACTGATACACTTCTGTTTTTAGTAAATCCCCATCCATAATTTCTGAAAACATTTCATATTTTTTGTCTGTTTTTAATTTTTTATCTAATTCTTTTATTGAATTAAAAAATTCTTTTTTTGCACCATTCAATTTTCTTTTTTGATTCCATTGCACAACTTTGTATATTCCAACACCCAATACTGCTTCAAATGGTACTGTTGACAATATTACCAACGGTCGTAATGTTCTTCCTCTACTTGCTATCGCTTCTAATAGTTCTGCGATTATAACTGTTCCTGCAACATATTTTAGCAAACTTTGTTTTTCTTGCTTAATTGCAATTTCTTTTTTCTTTTTTTCATACTCTTCATATATTGGAATTACTTCTTCTGTTACAATATCTTTTAATGAATCGTAATGTGCAGGTTTTACAAATTGACCTTCCATTTCATCAGATTTCATTTTTTCTGCAAAATATTCATCAATGTGCCATTTTTTATCTGGAATTAAACTTTTGTTAAAAGATTCGAACAAATCTCTACAAACACTTTCAAGTTCTATTTTATTACCTGTCGCAGATTGATTTTTCATATTTTCATCTCACTATTTTTTTTATTCTTATTTTTCTCATTATTACATTTTATCTTATTTGCATTATTCTTTTTTATTCTTAATTCCGTAATTCATTCTCTTATTCAACTTTCTCTTTAATTCCTAATTGTTGTACAAGAGTTTTCACATTTTCATGAAATATTTGATCATTTTTTAAATACATCCCTACCGCTTCATCAATTTCTTGATGTGCTGCTTCGAGTACTTTTGGGTCAAAAAAAGGTGTTACTAATATGTATCCAACTCTATCAAGCATCAATCTTGCTCCAAGTGAATTAAATCTTTGCGTCATATTCATTACGTTTCTATAAGTTTCAAAACCATTTAGTGCTTTTTGACTTACTTCTTGTCCTTTTGCTAGATAAAAAGTATTTTGTGCTAAGATTTTTGTATATCTTAAATCTACATCTAATTCTTTTAACTGAATTCCCATTGCTTTTATTGTTTCTTCGTATTGTTTTTTCTGAAGTGCTATACCTTCAAGCATAGTATGTCCACCTTTTACTTCAAGACCTTCATCTCTCCACATATCACTTAATTTTGCTCTTGTAAGATCTACATCATTTTGTAAAACAATCAAATCTGGTTTTATGTCGTCTTTTTTATTTATTCTTTCAATGATTTCTGCACCATCAAATAAACCCGCATTTGAGCAATAACTTAATTCGTTTGCCATTTCTTCCAATTGAGTTGTTGTTAATGCTGAATCTTGAAGAGAACCTTTTTTCATTAAATCATTAAGTTTAGTTAATCTTTCAAGTTGTTTTTCAAAAACAACATATTGTAATCCATGATCTCTTATACCTTGTGCTGCTTCTTTTGCAGATTCATAAATTATTCCTCTTCTGTTTTGAAGTATGTCATAACTTGTTTGTACCATTCCTTTATGTTCTGCCATATTCGTATACAAATCTAATACAATATTTCCAACTTTTCCGGGTGTTAATTTTGGTTTGTAAAATCCAAAAGTTAGACCATTAAGTAATCTGTCTGCTTTTGTGACGGAAGGATTTTTTATTAATGATTTAAATTTTTCAAACGATGTTTGCGATGAACGTAAATATTTTTCCGCATTTTCCGCAATCACTGATTGTAATCCAAGATATTGTGTGAATTTTTGATTATCATGTGTTGCTGATTCCAATTCTCTTCTTGTTCTTTGTGAACTAGTATCAATTATGTCCATTAATTCTTTATCTGATTTTGTTGTGTCTGATATATTCTTCATATTTGTTAAAAATGTTGATTTCATCTTATCGCCTCATAATAATATTAAACTAAATTTTCGATACTTCCCACTATCCACACATCAAATAACTAAAAAATAAATAAAAAAATTAACTTTTCTTTGTAAAATATTTTGAAACTGTCGCATACAATTCAGGAAATTTCTGTTCAAACTCTTTGTTAGATGAAACTCCTTCTGCTGCAAGCGCATTAAACACTTCTCCTCTTTTATTATAAGTTGAAGGAAGCGCATTTGCAACTTGTGTAATGTAAGATTTCACATCATTCAAATCAGATTTTACAAACACTTTAGCTCTTGAAATTTCAACTTTTCTTGAACCAACGTTCATTACATAATCGCTTTCTGATGGAACATATTCTTTAAGTACATTTGAAATTGAATCAGTGCCTTTTCTAATTTGATCTTTAAATTTTGCCATAGCATCTACACCGGATGATGCAACATTCTCAAACTGTTGTCTCACATAAACAGGATCAAATGTTTGAGTTTTACTGTGTGTTGAATATCTTGCTTTTAAATCTGAAAATACTTCAGTTAATTTTCCATCATATCTATTATTAAATAAATCTTCGACAGTATCTGAAACTGAATTAAATGCCGCATTTGCTTTGTTTCCAGCACGTCCTGATAGTTCTCCAAAATCCCCGGCAATACTTTTCAAAGTTTTTTCAGTAACAGATTGAATTCCGCCTTCCGCTTTAATTCTCTCTTGTGCTTTTGCAACTTGAGAAAGTGTTTTATCCTTAAGACCTGAAAAATCTTTTTTTAATGATTTTCCTAAATTTTTCAATATACCAAATGTCTCACTCATAATATATCCCTCCATCAAAACCCATCAGTTATTATTCTGATTTGTTTTCTATTTATAAATATTTACGTTCATAACCATTACACAGTACTAACTCTAAAATTCACCATATGTGCAAATATTATCACATATAGCCATTTTAACAGTTCCAATTTTTTAATTATTACTTTTTTCATTTGTAATATTACATTCTTTTTGACAATTGTAATACTAAGGAATCCGCGCCATTAAACTCAACTTTATTTTGATTATAATCATATTCTCTATCAAGTATCTTGTTCAAAGAGTTCCCTCTTACTTCCCCGTTACTTATTCTAATTCTATCGACTTTACCGTCGCCATTAATATCCTGATAAAATTTTGAATCGAAATATCTGTGACCAAAATTTGGATAAACTTTGACATCAACTCCACCGTCTTTATATCTAGTATATTCAGTATGTCCTGAAATTCCGGTTGGTTTTGAAACAGTATAGTGTGATTGTGTATTTTGAGTTTTATCATTAAAATAACTATTACATCCTCTACCTATTCCAAAAATAGTCAAACTAAACAACAAAAAACCTGTCCCAACTTTTGCCATAAAATACTTTGTATCCAAATCCATTTTGCATCCCTCATCCAATATATTTTTCAATTTTTTCCATCCTTTTTTCCTTGCATCCTAAACATAACATAGCATTCTTCATATTTGAATGTATTTAACAAAAATTACCATTTTAACGATAAATATATAAACTATTTACGTAATAATAGGTATAAAATGACAGAAAACACCAAATCAGTACCCGACAAAAAACCAACAAAAATAGACATAAAAGACAAAAAAATTATGTCAATTCTAGCACAAGATTCAAGAGCCCCTTTATCCAAAGTAGGAAAAAGTGTTCTTCTTTCAAGAGACACAGTAGATTACAGAATAAAAAGACTTATACAAAAAAAAGCAATAACGCTATTTCATCCAAAAATAAATTACAAAAAATTAGGATATTTCACATATCACGTTTTTATGTTAATCGATGAAGTACACCCTGAAAGAAAAGAAGAATTTATTTCTGCATTAAGAAAAGAAGAACACGTAATCATGGTAATAGAATATAGCGACAAATGGGATTTAGAAGTAATAATGATCGCAAAAAACGTAGAAGAATTTGATACAGCAATTACAACAATATCAAGAAGATTCCCAAAAATGATTTTAGAAAAAGATATTTTAGAAGTTATAACATCATACTGCGATTTAGAACTTCCAAGAGAAGTTACAAAACATCACATAGAATTACAAACTAAAAAAGACAACACATTACAGCAAATAAAGTTAGATAAAAAAGATTTCGAAATACTACATTCTCTTTGCAAAGATGCAAAAGCATCCACTTATAACATAGGAGAAACAATAGGACTTTCAAACGACGCAGTAATATACAGAATGAAAAAACTATTATCTCAAAATATAATTGAAAAATTTACAACAATGTTTGATTTTGACATTTTAGGATACCATACATACATGTGTACGATACAAGTAACTGACTTTGATAAAGAGCACGAAGACAAATTTAAAGAGTTTGTAAAAAATCACAACAACATCGTAAAAGCAGAAAAAACACTCGGAATATGGGATTTACTAATAATGATAGTTGTTCAAAACCCGATAGATTTTCACAAAACATTAAAAGAAATCAAAAAAGAATTCTCAGACATTATAAAAACACACGATGTATGGATAGAATACAAAATGCAATTTTTTGAACCAACAACAGACATTCTTAAAAATAACATTCAGGAATAACATAATTCTCATAAACACAAACGTATCCAAGTTTTCATACCAGCCTTAATATATCAAGTAAATAATTGTACTAATTAAAAGCACCGATTGGAACCACATTCAAAAACTGCATACTATTCTGCTTGCTGGTATGAATGTTTATAACACACCAACAACATAAGAAACATTTAAGAATAAAGTTATACCTACAAATATAATGACAAACATTGTATTCAAAAACATCACAATAATTGGCACAAGTCACATTTCTGAAGAGTCTAAAAACCAAGTTGCAGAATATATAGAAAAAAATAAACCAGACGTTGTGTGCGTAGAATTAGACAAAGACAGAATGATTTCTCTAATGACAGAAGAAAAAGAAGAAAGTAATAACAATATTGAAAACAAATATAAATCAAATAAAGATAAAAAGAAAAAAATGAGAAAAGACAGCGGACCACAATTATCATTATTATTCAAAGTAGGACCATTCGGATTTTTATTCTATCTAATCGCACATACTGCACAAAAAAAATTAGGAAGCATTGTAAATTTAGAACCTGGCGCAGATATGAAATCAGCACTAAAGACCGCACAAAAAAATAACATAAAAATTGCACTAATAGACCAACACGTACTAATCACACTAAAGAAAATTTCAAAAGCATTTAGAATAAAATTAATTTTTAGAATATTCAAAGATTTTTTCATGGCACTAATTGGAAAAGGACCGAAAGTAGATTTCAAAATAGACTTAAAAAAAGTA
This sequence comes from Candidatus Woesearchaeota archaeon, assembly GCA_041661165.1. Lineage (GTDB taxonomy): Archaea > Nanobdellota > Nanobdellia > Woesearchaeales > JBAZVA01 > JBAZVA01. The sequence goes on from JBAZVA010000013.1 coordinate 9,039, forward strand.
CCGGATGACAAAACTATTGAGAAAATGATGAATTTAATTAAAAAAACGTATCCTGAAATATACAATGTATTAATTGATGAAAGAAATTTACACATGGCAAGAAGATTAATAGTAATATCAAAAAAACATCCGACTGAAAAAATTGTCGCAGTTGTTGGTGCAGGACACAAAACAGGAATGTTAGAGTACCTTAATTCTATGTATGATAAAATTGAAGTTCTTGACTAATTCTTACATTCTAAATAAGTTATTCTATAATAAAACAGGATACTACTAGACAAGAACTACTAATGAGAAAATTTATAAAGCGACTTTTTTTGAAAAATATTAAGGTAAAAAATGCACGAAGATAAACTTAAAAAAATTATAGAAGAGAGAGCTCTTGAAAAACAAAAAAGTCCAATCGTGTGTAAACAAATATTGTACACCATATTTAATTTTTATATCAAATTGACTGGCAAAGTTCCAAGCGTATCAACAGTAGCAAGTATAGAATTCGCTTTAACTCACAAATCATCCGATCCTCAACGAATAAATGAAAAAGTACCATTAGAAACCGCAATAAAGCAAATGATGACTGAAAAAGGTCACCAATATTCTAGTCACAAACAAATAAAATATCCTGTTTCAATTGATGATATCACTTTACAATCTAACCCAAATCTTCTAATTGACAATAATGTTTTAGAAGTATTGAATCAAATGCTCAAAGCAAAAAAAGAAAATGAATACCACCTAGTTGATACTCCTATATCCGGAAATACTTTTATTTACAAAGCAGGCAAATCTCCAAAAATTACTTACGCTTTCAAATATATTGAAGATATTAAATCAGACTATTCTTTGAAGAGAAGCCGCATTTTTTCTATGTTAGATGAATTAGAACCAATTGCTGAAGAACTAAGAAAAAGACAAGCTGAAAAAAGTATGAAATATGTACTTAATGGGTTAAAAGAAAAAATTACAAAAACAAGTACTGATTTTTATCAAAAAGTAGATGAAACCAATGCTGCTCTCGAATTAGTTCACAAATACGATTCTGCATTTCAATATGATACCGAAAAAGAGTTATTAGATACCTCAAAAATAAATTATGAAAATATTTTGAAACTATGCAACATTAAACACGAATAATTATTACTTTTCTTCACCATACAAAAGTCCGTTACCAGCCTTGCTTTCATTGCAAATAATTGTTCCAATATTATCACTTATTCTAAAGAACCAATATAATTACTGAATACTGTTTTGCGTGCAGGTAACGGACTTCGAAAAACACCCAAAAAACCAGCAACATTTATAAAGAAACAAAATATAATACATATTAGATTAAAAGAGGGTGGATAAAAAGTGTCTTTTTTAAAATTCAAACATCATTTCAATACAAGCTTAGAAGAAATGCGAGATGTAATTGTAGTAGGTGTCGTGTTTGGTTTTGTAGTTTCTTTGGGTTTTAATAGTGGTACGACAAGCGATTTCTCAAGAATTGAATGGATTTCATATTTACTGGATATGATTATTTTTGGACTGGTTATGATGGCAGTTTATGTAACTGCACAAAAATTTATCGCAATTGCACTAGGATACAACGCAAAATTTCAAGTTTGGTATCTTGGACTTCTTCTAGGAGTACTTGGCGGATTCGTATCACAAGGAAAAGCATACATATTGATTCCGGGAGCAGCATTTCTAAAAACAATTCCCACTATTAGAATTAATAAATATTTTAGTAATTACACATTCAGAGACGATGCTTGGATACAATTCTTAGGATTAGCATTCATGTTAATATTCGCATTAGTACTAAAACCATTTGTTGTATATAATCCTGAATTTCATACATTCATATCAATGTGCGTAGCATTAGTTTTGTTTAGTATGCTTCCACTTCCATATACTCCTGGTGGAAAAATATTTTTCTCATCAAAATTTGTATATTTATTCGGAGTAGGCTATCTTGTAATGTTCTCAGTATTACTTATGCAAGCATCTTTTATTGCAGCATTGTTTGGCGGATTAATCGGCGGACTAATGTTTTTAATAGTTTACCATCTTATTCATTGGGATTAAAAACATTCAAAGTACAAAACTTTCTACCAGCCTTAATATATTATACAAATAATAGTACTGATTAAAAGTTCCGATTGGAACTGGTTTCATACACTGCATACTATTATGCTTGCTGGTAGAAACGTTTAAGACACATTCAAAAATAATAAAATAATTCTAAGCTTTTATCTGATACAAAGACATAACACCCTTGAAAATCATCCAAATAATAAACAAATAAGTAAATGAAGAAATATGATGATACGCGGCAAACAAAATCATAACTCCGGCAACTGCATCAAAAAAACTCATAAAATCCTGCCACAATAAAAACTTACTGATAAGATATATACCAAGAATGTAAGAAATCTTGATACTAAGATCAAAATATTGAAGCAAAAGTAACCAAAATGCAGAAAAAATATCAAGTATTGCAAGAGCTTGTAGGAACATAATGATTTCTGTTCATTTTTAACTTATAAATTTTGCTTTCTTTTAAAGGGCGTCCAAAAAGTCTTTACCAGCAAACAGACTCGTATGCACTATTATGTTAGCACATACTACCAGAGCAATTATAAGTACAATTATTAGCATCACATGCAAAGGCCGGTAAAGACTTAAAATCAGTACCCCTCATTCAAACAAGAATAATTATAAACAGATAATTCTGATAAAAACATATGGAATATATCGAACTAAAAGAATACAATTTTCTAGAAAGAAAAGACGAAGAAACCTCTCAAGAATTCGTAAGAGTAATTTTCAAAAAATATTATTATTTCGACATTCCAAAACAAGAAATTTCAGAACTTTCTGAAAACGAACTAGATATAAAAAGTAACAAAATCGGGTTCAAAAATGTTGATAAAATTGAAAAAAAGTTTTACAATCTTTTAGATAAATATCAAAGAAACAATTTAACTCACGCATTAAATCAAAAAAGCACAATTTTTATTGACAAAGATTCAGGAATTCCACTAATAGGAACAAACGAATTTGGAATAATAGATAGAAACACATCAATATTAGAAATAAAACCTCTAACAGGTTGTAATTATTCTTGTATATTTTGCAGTGTAGATGAAGGTAAAAACAAAAAGTCATACGATTATTTAGTAGACTGCGATTATTTAATTGAAGAAGTAGAAAAAGTTGCCTCACTAAAGAGGCATCCTGTTGAAATAAACATAGGACCGCAAGGAGAACCACTATTATATCCAGACATAATCCAATTAATCAAAAAATTAAAAGAAATAAAAAATATATATTTCGTATCAATGAATTCAAACGGCTCTGTACTTACAAAAGAATTAATAGATGAATTAAAAGAAGCAGGCTTAGGAAGATTAAATTTATCACTAAACGCAATTGATGAAGATGTTGAAGAAAAATTAATCTGCACAAAAACAAATATTAAAAAAATACTTGAAATGGCAGAGTATGCAAAAGACAAATTTCAAGTAATGCTTGCGCCAGTTTTAATACCGACATTAAACGAAAATCAAGTTGATAAATTAATTGAAGTTGCATTAAAACTTAAGAAAATATTTCCTCATATTGGAATACAAAATTACTTAGAATATAAAGGTGGAAGAACTCCTGTAAAAGAATGGTCGTTTGATAAATTCTATGCTTTCTTAAAAAAATACGAGGAAAAGCACGGAATCAGACTAAAATTAGCACCTGAAGATTTTAACATTTTCCCCGACAAAACTCTTGACAAACCGTTTGAGAAAGATGCAACAATTAAAGCGCAAATAAAATGTCATGGAAGAAAGAAAAACGAAGTAATTGCAGTTGCTGAAGGTAGATGCATTACTATCAAAGGAAGCCATTTAGACAAAGGTCATGTAAGAGTTAAAATCGTTAGAGACAAACATAATATTTTCAACGGAATTCTAATTTAAAAAAATCTAATTTAAAAAATAAGAAAATCATAGTACTCCATCAGAAAAAATTCTACCAGCCTAGATATATGACGCTAATTATTTGTATAAATTAGAAGCATCGATTGAAACCATAGTCACAAACTGCATACGAGTTTGCGTGCTGGTAGAAACATTTTGCACAAATAAAAAACAATAATCATTCTAAAATAGTAACATTTAAATATTAAGTTTTTTTCTAAAAATTAAACATGAAATCAACAATAGTTAAAGGATTATTAGGACTTGCTTTACTATACAGCACACAGTTATATAGTGAACAAACAACGGCAAAAAACATCCAAAATAATAATTCAAAAAATAATAATAATAGTTTAGAACAAAATATAGAAAACAATAGTTATTTTGACAGCACTTCAAACGAAATAGATAGCATGGGTGGCTATGATGGATTTTATTCCGATAGTTGTGGAGAATGCCCAACCCCCGAAGAATTAAAAGAAATATTAAAACACGAAAAATATGATAGAGAGCATCCAGAAGAAGCAGCCAAAAGAATAGAAGACGAAAAAATAGCTCGTGAAAAAGAAATAAAAGAAATGATGAAAACTATTAAAAAGAATATTAAACTCAAAACAACAGAAAATAACAAAAAAATTGAGGCTAAAATACACCTTCCAAGAACTTCAATCGGATATGAATTAAGACATATTCCAAAATCAGACAATTCATACAATCATGGTTTTTCAATCTCCACATTAGGAGATAGAAGTCAGATGAGAATAATCCCAATAGTTAATAAAAAAACAAAAGAAGTATTAGATGTAATAATATCTACTCACTCATATGAAGGAAAACTCGATGCAACATTTGGCGAAAGAAATTTTTTTAATGCAAGCATAAAAGGAAGATACGATCAAATATACAAGATTTCATCATCTCTTGGATTATTTACAAGCATACTAAGTTTAGGAATGAATTCAGATTATGAATTTATGTGGACGCCAAACATTGGAATGAATATAAACATAAACATCATAAAAGATGCATTAAATTTATACCTAGAATGTACAAGTAACGGATATCTTGGTTCTGGAAAGAATAAAGAAATAAATATTGGTTCTTCTATAGGATTATCATTCTAAATTATAAAAATATGACCAATATAAAATTCTCTTGTAATTTATCTCTTATCTACCGTCTTAAGCAGCCTTGCCTCTTAAGAGGCAATTGAGTTTATGAGATTGTATTAAATTACAATTACATTTGACAAAATTTAGCTTAATAAAATGCTGTTTTCATAACTATTATAAAAATCAACCATTTACAATATTTATTAGAAAATGTAAGTAATAAGTGTTCGTTCTACCCGCAACTATAATTATTGACGCGAATTTTTTTATTCTTTCACCGTTAGTGAGAACGAACAAACATATTTTACAAATGCAAAAGAGCCGGTACGTAGAACACTTATTACTTACCAGAAAATAGCAACAAAATATGAAAATCCTTATAAATAATATATATTGACTAATTATCATATGAGGAAGTGGGGAAGTAAAACAGTATTCGTATTCTTATTGCTATTAGCATCGTTAATGCCATTTGTATTATCTCAAAGTATCAATGATTCTGGAGTATACGCTGCGTCAGATAAAGATTATTACAATTGTTATCCTTCTTGTATTGCAGAAATAGAATTTACAAATACCAATGATACTCTTGCCGCATCATTATTCAACATTACAATTATTAATACATACGGACAAGGAAGTATGAATTACACAATAATAAATTACACAGGACTAAATTCATATAATTTCTCACAAATAACAGAAAATATTTCAAGAGTTGATTATTTCAATATATCGCTTGGCGTAACTCACACTTTCTATGTAAGAATTCAAATGTTTAATCCGGTTGTGACAAAATGGAATATTACATTTAGTGTTGTTCCTTCTTTTGTAGCAGTTATGACAAAGAATATTACAATTGATCCTAACTTAGGAGCACTAGATATGCACTGGTATTATCGAGATAACCCTATTGATTCAAATGATACTTCTTATGAAAAAGGATACGTTTATGCTGCTGATGAAGAAAAATTGATTAATATTTCATACTATTATGTTTCTTCAATTCTCAACAATCTAAGTTGTAAGTATTACGAAAATGGAATTTTAATTGCTAATGATGGTTATGTTTTAAACAATACCGTAAAAATACATTTAATTGATACAAGAAAATATTACGGACATTCTATGAACTGGAGTGTCAATTGTTCAAACATAACAAACGAATACATATCGGGTTCGACAGTTAGTTTCGATAGATTTCCAACTTTTAATTACACTTACAGTTCATATAACACAACTTTTAATCAATACGAACAAACAACTTTTAATTTAAGTAAATACGTTTATGAACCAGATTTTGATTCTTTTGGGATTGAAGTATTCAACAATAGTAATGTATACATACAATCTGGAGAATACAGAATAATAAATGGTACAAATAGATCTATATTCAATTGTGATTTTTTACAAGCTGCTTTTAATCCTTATCATACATGGTTTAACGAAAGTGAAAATAATGAAAATATGACAATAGGAAAAGTATATCTTGTTGATAATGATGATTGTGTTGTAGAAATTCTAAATACCAATGACACATTAAACAAATGGAACAACAATTGGGCACAAAATATTGTCTATAATAATAACACAGGACTTGTAACAATAGTTCCAAAAAGTTCTGTTTACGGATACAAAACTTTTGCGTTTAGTGCAACAAATGGAACATTCAGAATGATATTCAACATCTCGTTATATATTAACAAATCAACAAACTTTTATTGGAACTACACAACATCAATAAATCAATCACTTATGTTTACAAAGAACGATGTAAATATATTGCACTACTTCGTATCAAAAGAAAGAAATAATTTGTCATGTTCTTTCTACATAAACAACACATTACAAAATGTAGTAAATGTCACAAACAATACAAAAACAACACAATTCATCAACACAAGTGGAATTCTATCTTGGAACATTTCCAATTGGTATTTTCAATGTACAGACGGCATAGACAATGACACTTTTGGAAATGCATCAATAATTATAGATAATACAGCACCAACAGTAATCATATCAACAATTCCAACAAAAACAAAAAATAGTACGTTAAACATAACAATAAATGTAACTGACAATTATGATTCTAATTTCAGCATATGCAGATTATCCGTAAATGGACAATATCAGTATCTAAGTAATTTAGTTATAGACAATAAAACCAAAACAATCCCAATCAACATGACAACACAAGGAAATAACACAATTCAAGTAATATGTCCTGATGATTTAAATAACGAAGGTCAAGCTAATACTACAACTTTGTATGACGCAACGTCTCCGACAATAAATGTATTTCATTCAACAAATTTAACAACAGACACATCATTTTTGTTCACATTCGGCGCATCAGATACATACGATGACAATTTATCGTGCTCATTCTTAATAAACAATCAGTTAAACGCAACAACATACTTAGACACAAATCAAACATCATATTCACAAAATATAACTTTCACAGACGGAACATATAATTGGTTATTCAATTGTACAGATGACGTTTTGAACACAGGAAATCAAACAGGAACAGTAATCTTTGACAATTCAAACCCAAGAATAAATAATCTGTCATTTGTAAACAACCAACTAAAAAACACAAATATCGTAAATGGCTCTTTTAATGTTACCGACATTACATATTCAAGATACTCAATAATAACAAACAACGTACAACAATCAAACATTACATGGAGTTCAGAAAAACAATCATTTAACATAAGTGGACTTCCAACAGGCAATCATAACTTCTCAATAATTTTTTATGACTATTTTGGAAGACAAAATCAAACTTCAACATACTACTTTTCAATAGACTTAGAATCACCAAGTATAACAACACCAACATTATACGATTTTGAAGGAAACCTAACAACTACAAGTATAAGCACACCAACAGATAAAACTAATATTACAATAGTATTCACATCAAGTGATGCATTTACAAACATTTCACAAATAAAAGTTTACTATGATTACATATTAGTAAACATAACAACATCAAATAACGCAAATCAAACAACAGTAAATCAAACATACAATATAACAACTCCAGGACTTCATATTTTTAGCATAATAACAAATGATTCGGCAGGAAACATAAATACAACAAACATACAATTTTATTCCACATCTCCATTAAATGTAACTCAATTCATACAAAATGCAAGTACAAAACCAAATATGCTTTCGTTTGATGTTTTTACAAACAATACAAACATATCAAACAACGAATCACAAAACGTAAATCAAACTTACAATTTTATAGCAAACATAAATTTTACAACTCAAACAACAATAAATATCACAGGAGTTGACGGAAGAACAGTCGCATGGAATAACATGTTTGATGTACTAAATAATGATGTAACTGCAAATCAAACCGTTAATAATTTAGGATCCATACCAACCTATATACTTAGTATAAAAAATATGTCTAATTTTATAGGCTCAAGTTATAATGCAACTATTACAATCAATAAAACAATCACTCAAGGACAATACGTATATCATTGCACCGATATAAATTGTACTAAACTTAATAATACAAATTCGACATCACAAATTCCAAGATTTTATTTTGACAATAGTACAAATAAAACATACGTTACAGTAAATTCATTTTCGTCAATAATAATTTCAGATGATAGTTTCGTAACACCTGCAAACATAACAAGTCCGAATGGAAGTATAATAACAAACGGATATATAATATTAAATGTTAGCTTTGGAGAAAATGTGACTGGCAATTATAGAATGAACAACAGTGGTACATTAACAGAACAAATATCGTTTGTAACAACAAAAACCTCAGACAAATATTATTTTTATTCATTACTAAATACCACAGGAGATAGACTTAACGGACTCGCATATTCTAACGGTCTTCACATTTTAATTTTAAATTATACAGATTCCAACGGAAACAATAACATAACTTACTATAACACATCATTTAATTTTACAGAAATACCAGTGGTCGAAGTTTTTCCTAATAATGGAAACATAACAAGCAGTAAAACATACTTTGATTCTGCCCGTTCATTTTATTTTTCAGCAAATGTCCCATATAATCTTACTTTCACTTGCAGCATAAATGGTAGCGGAACATGTACAAATTTTGATCCCTATAATTATAATATTGAATATAATGCAGGAAAATTTAAAATCTATTTTTCGCCATCAAACAAAAATACAGGAGGAACAGCAACAATTGCAGAAGGTAGTACGTTTATATATCGTTTTAATTATTGTTTCTTAAATGGAACATGCGCATCTCTTCCATTAAAATATACTCACGATGTTAGTACAACTGATTCTGATGATCCAGAAACTCAACCTACAGGAGCAGTAATAACAGAAACATCAACAGGAGTAAATGGCTCAACACAGGCAAAAGCAGTAGATAATATACTAACGCTTCTCACAGATGCAGAAAACTCAATAAATGCAAACGCATCAGACTCAACAGTAAGAACAAAATTAAACACAATATACACAAAAGAAAAAGAATTACAAACCAGTTTCTCACAATCTATTGAATACATAAAGGACTTAAAAATAACAAACTTTACACAAATAGGAATAAATTATGCAGATTACACAAACGCAATTACAAAATATGAAGAGATAAATAAATTACTTTCTAACGCAAATCAAGAAACAGACATAGACACAAAATTCTCACTTCTAAATTCAGTATCAACAAAACAAAGCATTGTAATGTTTAATATTCCTGAAGTTACAAAAACAAACCATTTCACAAGTAGCATAACTACACTTACAATTTCAGATCTAAACAACGCACTATCGTTTACAACAATTGCAAAAGTAAAAGATAGTATGAAAGCAATTAATATATCGCAAAAAAATGCTTTGCAATTAAACAAAGTACAAGATGTATACAAAGTAATAAACGGAGAATTATCGTCCACTGAAATGTATAAAACAATAATAAAACTTACATTTACTGCAAAAGAAGAGTTATCAAATATAACAATAATAGAAACAATACCAAAAACAGTCGCAAACAGTTCAAAAAGTATGGTTTTCTTAACAACAAATCAAAAAATATTACAAGATGATCCAATCATATCTTGGTCCATTCCAAGTTTATCAAAAGGTGAAACGTATAGTTTTGATTACATAGTAAACACAAAACAAACTACATTTAAAACAATGACTTTGTTTGACGCAAAAATAGAACCAAAAAAAGAAATTACAAATAACGTGTCAAACACAACACAAGTACAAACAACAAATACGGATAATACTGTCACAAATGAAGAAATTTTAAGTAGCAATCAAACAATCAAAGAAGATGAAAAAACACAATCAAACATACTATCAATGCCAATAGTAACACCATTCGTCATGACAATTATCGCAGTAATTATACTTGTTTTAATAACATTATCAATTATAGCAATAAAAGTGTCAAAAAAGAAAAAAACATCGACACAAGAAAAAATAAATGCAAGCTTAGAAGAAAAGAAAAAACACGATGAAGAAAAACAAAAACAACTTTCTGAATTCATCACAAAAGGCTTAAAAGATGGAATGACTATTCACGAAGTAAAAGAAGCATTAATAAAAAAAGGTTGGCCGGAAAATATAGCACAACACGCAATAGACAATTTAAGCATGAGTAATGGAAAGGTCATAATAGAAGAAGATAAAAAAAATGAAGAAACTAAAAAGTAAACAAAAAACGCACAAGTAACAAAAAAATTCTAAGAATAATAATAAAAATTCTAATTAACATTTAACTCAATTACAATCAATCGAAAACTTTCACAATATAACAACTATATGGACGCGTTGTTCTTATTACATTAGATATATTCAAATAAGAATCAAATCCTTCTTTAAATGCAATATCCCCTCTTGCAATTCCAACAATTACTCCTTTATTACCAAGATACATCTCCATTTTAGATTTTCTTGATAAAGAATACTTAACTATTGAAGATATCAATAAATTATCTGCAACAATATTTGAAAGATTTTTTTCTTTTGAAGAAACCAAACCCTTAATCATATTATTTTCAAGCATATATTTTGCAAGAAAAGTACGAGCAGAAAAATTATCATTCGAAGAATTAACGTATTGATAAAGAAAATTTTCATCAGGATGCAAAAATCCTATTTCTTCCAACGCAAGAATCAACTTGTTTGATTCTAAAAGAGAAACAGCAGGCGACATAAAAATCACAAAAAAACTATAATAAAAGATTATTTATCTTCTCAATATTCTCTGCAACTTCATAACCCTTCTTAGTAAGCGAAAGATATTTTAGCCTTCCTTGCCTTTGAAACATTACTAAACCACCCTTCTCAAACTTTGTAAGAACCTTTACAATATGAGAATATGTACAATCGACCTCTTTTGCAAGAGTAGAAGCATATATGTTCTTTTTTGCATTCTTAATTGTAGTAAGCATTAAAGCCGGCTTTTCACGAAAAATTACTTCCATTAGCGGATTTTGTTTCATTAATATACACCCATCTTGTTTTTTTATTAATTTTTCTTATTTATTCTCTAATAATACAATAATAATGATAAAGAATAGTCTTTTAAACATTTATATACTGCAGTATATATATTGCAATTCGAAAGGTTTTTATACTACTACTTTTCAGAAAAATCAAATTTTAACACAATAATCAAAAATAAGATTCACTAGTTTTATATATCACTAAAATTTATAAAAATTATGTTAAAATGTGAATTTCATTCTCATGCAAAAGAAGATAAATTAGATCAAAAGATAACATACTCGTATAAAGATTTATTTAAAATATATAATAAATTCAAATATAATTTTGTCGCATTAACTTTTCATAGCAAAGTTTTTTTTAATTCTGATGTAAAATATTATGCGAAGAAATATAACATAATAACTTGTCCTGCCGCAGAAGCAAACATTAATGGATGTGACATTCTAATATACAACATTACAGAAAATGAATTAAAAAAAATAAAAGATTTTGATGACTGCAAAGATTATTTTTGCATCGCACCACATCCATTTTATCCTTTTCATTCACTAAAAGAAAACGCACATAAATTTAGACACATATTTAACGCAATAGAATTATCAAGTGCCCACGCGCCATTTTTAAATTACTGGAACAATAAAGCAAAAGAATTTGCAACAAAAAATAACTTGCCACTCGTTGCAACAGGAGACACACATCATCTTTTTCAAATAAACAAAAGCTTCACAATGGTTGACTCGTCAGAAAACATCGATAACATATTTAATGCAATAAAGAAAAAGAGAATAAACTCAATTCAAACAAGAGGAAATTATATGGATTTAATAAAATTTGCATTATCCGATATTCAAGAAAAAATAAGATATGGTTCAAAAAGATAATCTGCAAATTGTTATTTACTCGCCATTTGAATTCTTACCAGCAAACAAAACAGTATAGAAAACTTAGAGTTTTCTATTAGAAGTTCTTTCGAACTTCTTTATACAGTAATTAAGTTTATACTTTAGAATAAACAATTTAAGTTGACACTATTATTTACGCAATATAATTAAGGCTGGTAAGAATTCAAAAGCACATATATTATCTTACTAGTAAAGCTTGCGTACTGCCACCAACTAATTGTGGTTTTTTCTGTCTTGTAGTATACGCAGTCGTTTCAAAATAATAATAGAAATTATGAATTACTTCCTTTTCATCTTGTCTTGAAAGTCCAAATTTCTCATTTACTGCTTCAATTATCTCTTCTTCAAAATGTCTATATTTTTCTTTAACCATCACATCAACTTCTATGGTATCTCCGTATTTTATGACAATAGTGCCATCTTCAATAACAGAAGTAGTCTGAGGTCTTTTCATAGAATGAATTGTAAAAAACCATTTCTCAACATTACCTTCATGATATACTCTAATAATTCTAAGATCTAGAGATTTTTTCAAATTCTTTATTTTTTTAATCTGCATTTTAGTTAAAAGTTCACTTTGCAAATAACGTATTGCCTCTTTTGCTTCATCAAGTGTAGGTCTAGAATAATCTTCTGTATAAGAAAGCGTAGAATCGTCAGGCAAATAATATCTCTTAATGATATTCCATCCTTCGGGATTGTTTCGTGCTTCAATACGCACATTAAGACCGTCATTGACAGCTTCTTGTACGATTAAATCATTCGTTGTAATAAGTCTCTTCCACATCTCTTTGTACCCCTGATATATTGCAAATCAATAAATGCAAACCAATACAGCTTAATAATGTCCGACTGTATTCCCGCACTATACTAATCTACGTTAATGTATACTATATAGACGTATTTATATATAAAACTATCGCTTGATATACGAATATATACATCTAATATGAGACTACTAAATAATAATAACGAAAAACAATAAGAATAAAATATTTTACCGGCAAGCAGACTCGTATACATTATTAAAATAACTTATTCTGTCCATTGCAATATCCAATACAAATAATAACACTAAATGTAAAAGCCGGTTAAAAATTTTAAATAATATCCTATCACTCAAACTCAGCATCAATAATCTTCTCTTTTTTCTTAGAAGATGCCTTAGAAGAACTATTTGATGAAGATTTCTTTTGAACTGTAGGATTTAAAATCTTAATCTCGCTTTCTTTCTGTTTTTTCTTAACTTCGTTTTGAGCCCTCTTTGCAGCACGCAGTGCAAGAATAAATAAAACAACTGCAAAAAGTCCAAATAACAACATGATTAAAATAAACAATCCGAATATTGCAACAAAGAAAATCATAATCCATTTTGCAATTGTCCCAATAAATGGAATATGAAATTTATTAGAAATAAAATATATGAAATATAAAATACCAATAAACACTAAAAGTGAAAATCCCGTACCAACATAATATCTTTTATATTCTGCCATTTTTTACCCAAATAACATTATTTTATAACTATTTATATTCATTTTGTTTTATTCTCTTCGTGTGTTTTTTGATGAGTTTCAGGCTGATGTTCATGCGATATGTGATGACTATCTATATTGTTATGACCCTCTTGATGAAGCTCATGAATTACATGATGACTTTCCGTATGATGTTGAGTGTCATGATGCGGTTCATGATGAATTACCTCGGATTGCATAGAACTTAAATGAACAGCATGAATTTCTTTTTGTTTTTCGGCATGCAATTCATTTTCTTTTTTAAGTGTGTCCAAATTTACCTGAACAACTTTTCCTTCTCTTAATTCCTTATTTAAACCATCAGCATATGCTTCAGTATCTTTGTTTCTTTTTTTCTTATAAATATAAAGACCTAACCTGACAAGAAGATAACTAAGTATTGAAAAGACAATTGCACAAATAAATACTCCAATAAGAAATCTTTTAGAAAAATCATAAATCTGATTCAAAACCACAATATTAAATCTTTCAACAAATACAGTTGTTCCAAAAATTGCTTTACCAATCTTAAAACTTAAAAGATGAACTGGAAAAACTACAACAGGATTCCAGAATAAAAGAGAAACAAACATAGATATTTTATTAACTTTCTTATATAAAAATGCAACAATTGCACCTATAATTATATGAAGCCCGTATGTAGGAAGAATAGCAATAAAAGTACCAAGTGCAAATCCAAACGCAATAGAATGATTGGATTTTTCAGATTTCAAAAGATCAATTATGCTGTCTTTTAATTTTTTCTGAGTCTCAGCTATTGCATTTTTAACTTTTGTTATCATATTTAAAAAACAGCGAAAGTATATTTAAATATCCTTCGTTAAAAAAACCCTTCGTTTATGTTAATTTATAAAAAATGAATCAAATGAAGCTACCCGGTTCCCCACATAAGGTATTTCATACCTTATCAACCTACGAAGTATGGGATTCATTCTTCACCCATACAAAACAAAAATTATTATTTAATAAAAAATATAAGAAATGAAGCTACCCGGATTCGAACCGGGAATCTTCGCCAAGTCAAGGCAACGTCATAACCATTGGACTATAGCTTCACATTATTAAAAAACAAACTGACATTTTTAAATATTCTCTTTTTGAGTAAGTAATAAGTGTTCATTTAACCGGCAACTACAATTAATGACCATATTTTTACTCATACACCGTTAGAACAAACAAATTTTAATTGCGAGCGCAAGAGAGCCGGTAGTACAAACACTTATTACTTACCTTTTTGATAGGTAAATCACACACGTCAAAAGTGTTTCTACCGGCCTTTACATATAGTGCGAATAATTGTATAAAGTAGAAATAACTATTGGAACTGCTAGTATAAATCTGGATACAAGTCTGCTTGCTGGTAGAAACACCTAGATAAACTACCTTTAAAACACACTACAATATCCCAATAGTAAGCCCTTGAGAGAAAGTCATAATCATAAATCCCAAAACAACAAGAATAAACGAATGCTTAAAACCATATTTAATATTTCCTTCTGACAATTTTCCCATAACAAGACCCGCAAAAAGACCCTGAATTACTGCAACCATGACAAAAATACCATTAAGCGATACAAACCAAGCCCCTACAGACATAACAAATCCCGGAATAGAAGTAAAATCCAATTCAGCACTTTTTTCAAGTGCAGAACCTTGCATCGAACCAGTAGATACCTGACCTAAATTACCAACATACGGCATAAGAATATTTTGTATAACAACCATAACTGCTAAAAATACAAAGAAAATAAAATAACTTTGCATACATTGACTAAATATCTCTGCTCTTCTTTTATCTTTTATCTTTTTAATTTCTACAACACTATTAGTTATCGTTTCAAGAACCTCTTCAAGCGATCCACCACTTTCTTTTGCTTCAATAACTGTCGCAATTGCTCTTTTAATCATTTTGTTTTCAGTACCATTTGCGAAATTTGCAAGTGCTTTATGAAGTGGAACAGCCCAAGTAACCTGATTTGCAAGTTTTCTAATGTGTGGAGTAAGCGCACCATAATTAATTTGACTTACGTGAATTATTGCTTTTGAAACTGAAAGTCCGCTTTTAATAGATTCGACTAAATTTCTGACAAATTCAGGAAACTTTTCTTCGAGTTCTTTTTCTCTACGGATACCCGCAAAATAATCAAGCCACATCTGTGATGTCATAACAACAATAGAAATTCCTATAGTAGGAACAAACATTATGGATTTTTTCAAAAAAATAAAATCAAATAAAAGTACGAATATACCTGCAAAAATTCCAAGAAAATATTTCTGCTTAAAATTAAATGAACTCTTTTTCACATATCTTCCATGCTGAACTGTGTGTGTGTTTGCCATAGTAAATTATACCTCTGGTTGAGTTGCTTCTAAAAATATAATAAATCCGACATTAAGTACCGGTATAACAAAATAAATTCCGGCCCCTATTAAAAATTTAACATTAAACCCACCAATTTGTCCTCCTAAAAGACCTACCATCGAAAGAGCACTTACAAAAAACAAAGGAGCTGCAATAAGAATACCTGTGTAAATATCTGAATATGTTGAAATTACTTCATTAAATTTCTGACGTTCAAGTTGATATGAAACAAAAGAATTTTTACTAGACTCAATTAAATAATTTTTTATCTGCCCACCACTCTCAATACATGAAACAAGACCAGATAAAAACTCTTTGAGTTCAGGAGACGGAGTAGTTGCAACAACACTTCTAATAGAAATCATCATATCATAACCAAATAAATTACAATAATCAACAATTCTTTGCATTTCAATTGTTACTTCACCATATTCCGGAGACTGTGCAAGTAATTCAAACATCGTAAAAGGAGGAACGTCTCCGCCCGAAACTGCAGCCATGTGAGATATTGCAAATGAAAGATTTGTTTTAATATTTCTTCGTCTTTCTTTAATTCTATTAAAAGGATATCCATAAAATGCAGAAAATGTCAAAATACACAAAATAAGTGAAAATACAAATGATCTAACAAACACGACAAACAACGGAAGACCCATTGATAAAAAAAATCCGGCAGACAAAATAAACCCGGCAATAATAGAAATAAGACAAGAAAAAACCATAACATTAACATAAGTATTCGAAAGCATTTTAATATTTGCAAGACGAATACCATTATACATCAATTCAAAGAAATTTGGAAATGTTTTAATAAGCCAAGAACTAATATTTCTCACACTAAGATTTGCAAGAGTACCAATAAGAAAAATATTTCTCTTTGAAGATTCTTTTCCACGAAGAACATTTCTTAATTTAATTGACTCTTTTGTAAGTAAATTAAGATCAACTTTTGCTTTTTCATAATAATTATCTTTAGAAATCCTGGAAATCTTTTCTTGAGTTAAAAGAGATGTCCCTATAGTGACATCTTTTGATAAAAAAGATTGAGAATCAATTTTATCTCCAAACAACATTCTAAATAATTTTGAAAAAATAGCAAAAAGCCAAAATCTTTTAACTTCAATAGATTTCGATTCTTCGTTAGAAATACCTGAATTCTCTGATGAGAAAACATTTTCGGTAGAAAAATTTTCGGCATCAATATTTGTTGCCCCCTTCTGTATTTGCTGCTTTCTAAACACAACTTTATCTTGTGTTTCTTTTGATACACCTTTTTCCATTTCAGAAGGTTTTGCAGGTTCTTCGACATCATACAAATGTTTGAATTTTGATAAATCATATTTTTTTGTAATACCTATCTTTGACTTTTCAATAGTTTCTAAATATGCACGTCTTTGCATTGGAGTAAAAACTCCTTCTTTTTTCAAACGAACTTCCGCTTCGCGCTCAAGCTTTTTCTGATCATCCGCTGTAAGTTTTAAAAAAGCAATTCGTACTTCTTCAGGCTCAACAAATATAGATTCAATATCTTCATCAAGCATAATTTGACGCACAGAATCTATTGAAAAATCTATTTTTTTATATAACAAATAAATGTAAGAATCGTAATATGATATCCAATCGTGTCTTGTTTTAGAAGAAAGCAGTTTATCTAGTTTATGCTTATATTCTTTATAATTCATATTTGATTTTTGATATTCAGAATTTAATTTTTCATAATCAGAAATAAACTGGCGTCTGAAAGTTGCATAAGTTTGAGCCTCATCAGCATACGACGTAATTTTACCTACACTATCTCTTAACGTAGGTCGCTCCATTTTTTCCATATTATCCCCAATTTTATAAAATTTTCATCAAAATAACAATCGTTCAAACATAAATAAACATCGTATTCAAATACATTCATTCAACCAATACATTTATTCGAACAAAATACAATCGTTTGAATAAAAATATATTCGTCAAAATAAAAATATTCATCGAAATAAAAATAATCACTTAACAAT